>JBKJKB010000308.1:0-8038 GCA_046597675.1 Gemmatimonadaceae bacterium | reverse complement strand
CAATCTCGTTACGCGCGCCTCAACCGCCGGTTTCCCAGGCGCCTATCTTATCCTTGCGCTAATGGCGCTCCCAGTCGTTCAGACATTCGCTGTCTCCTGAGGCGGGTATGCGGGTTGTCTGAATGGTTGGGAGCGCCATTGGCGCAAGGATTAAGATAGGCGCCCGGGAAACCGGCGGTTGAGGCGCGCGTAACGAGATTGTCACGAAAGCGCGATCTCCGGCCGCGCAACACAACCGACTGGAGCTAGAACCGCGCTCCCACATGCAGGAACATTGTCTTGCTGGCTGCGACTGCAGCCCCTCGCTGCGGCAGAAGCTCCTGGTAGTCGAGCGCCAGTGAAGCGAGGGAAGTGAAATCCCAGATGAGGCCGCCAACGACCAGTCGATGGCGATCGCCCCGGGACCGGTGCGTAGTGACCTGGTCGACACGTGCCAGAATGTGAACCGGCTTCACGGTACTGCCCGCGCTGCCGAGCACCCGCGCCATCGCGTACGCTGAAACCAGGTTGCCGCTGCTGTCGACGACCGCCCGGGGGCGAGCAGTGGTGTTGTCGCCCGACTCGCCTTCGTCGCTACGCGCTGCATACTGAGCCGCCAGCGTCAGCCGGGGATGTTTGAGTCCCGCGAACACGCCCCATCGGTCGCGCTGAAGAGAGGATCCGATCGGTCCGATCTGCCCCGGACCAGCGGTCGCGAACTTACTGCCGACCGCTCCCTGATAAGTCCATCCGGTCAGCGCCAGCGTGCGCCAGAGAGCTGAGGCGGAGCCGGCGAAGGGCGTGAGAGTCAGCCTTGCACCGTAGTCCTTGAACCGGTCGGTTTCGCGGGAGGTGTATCCCGGGCCGTTGACCAGCGTCACGTAGAGCTCCCCGCGCCGTCCGGGCAGGGTGACGAGCGAAACCAAGCCGGCGTCGGCCGAAGAGAAGTAGCCGTACCGGTCAGTGGCTACGGTGCCAACCCACCGCGGCCAGAACGATTCGTCGTGGTCGATGAAGACGTTGTGGATGAGACCCGCGCGCGCCACGGCCGTGAGCCCGGCCCGTTTGAGATAGTCGTATTGCAGGTAAGCGTATTTGGCCCGCACCACCCAGCCTCTGTAAAACCCGTCGTTGCCGCTCGATTGCTGCTGGAAGAGATCGGTCGTGATACGGACGCTCGCGCGGTCGCCGGCGGGCATTCTGAAGGTGAGATAGACGCGCTCGACGTCGAATTTATTCGCGCCGCGCGACACCCCGCGATCGAGACGATACTGATAATTCGCGAACATGACGCCGGAGAAATCGAGCTGCGGCGCGCGCGCGGGCGGCGGCTTCGCGGTGTCTCGCGCCGCGGCTGGCGTTGGCGCCGGGACGACCCGGCCGGTAGCCGCGTTGCCATTTGGCGTTTGCGCCGGCAGAGAGGCGGAGGAAATCGCCAGCGCCGACACAAGTGAAGCGCCGAAGAGACGAAACGATCGTGTCATGAGAGGACCGGGCGTGAGGGTTGTGCGCCGCGCACACTGCGCGGCCGCCCCTCAAACGTGCGTGGTCCTTGTTTCGAACAACCCACCCTTGTGCAACGAACGTGT
This sequence comes from Gemmatimonadaceae bacterium, assembly GCA_046597675.1. GTDB lineage: Bacteria > Gemmatimonadota > Gemmatimonadetes > Gemmatimonadales > Gemmatimonadaceae > JACDCY01. Next base: position 6,470 of record JBKJKB010000308.1, on the reverse strand, counting down.
CACGGCACCGACACGGTGCCGCGCCGGCCGGATGTTTGGGTCGTTACTTCTCAATCTCCTGACGATCCGGGAAAAAAACGCCGATCGTCGTGCCGCGACCGACCGTGCTTTCGGCGCGCACGTGGCCGCCGTGAGCCTCGGCGAGATGCCTGACGATCGCGAGGCCGAGGCCCGTGCCACCGCTCGCGCGCGTGCGTCCGGTATCCACTCTGTAGAACCGCTCGAACACGCGCGGCAGATGCTCGGCGGGGATGCCCGGACCGGTGTCGGCGACTTCAACGTAGACTCCGCCCGCTTCCCGCTTGGTCCGAACGGACACCGTGCCGCCCGCGGTATGCCGCACAGCGTTCTCGAGAAGGTTCGCCAGAATTTGTCGCAGGGCCGTTCTATCGGCGTGCGCGTGCGATGCGGAGGTGTCGACGGTTATCTCGAGCGAGATCCCCTTGTCGTCGGCGGACTGCCGCAGCTGACCGGCGATCTCGGCGGCGACCACGCGCACGTCCGCGACCGTGGGGTTCGGCACCCAGCCGCCGGACTCTATGCGCGAAAGATCGAGCAGATCGTCCACCAGCCGCTGCATTCGCTGCGCGTTGGAGCGAATCATCTCGGCGAATTCCTTCCTGCGAGCCGGCGGCGGATCATCGGAAGCGAGCGTTTCCGCGAAACCTCCTATTATCGTGAGCGGCGTCTTCAGCTCATGGGACACGTTGGCCACGAAATCGCGTCGCACCGCCTCGAGGCGGCGCACCGGCGTGAGATCGAAGAAGGCGACCACCGCGCCGCCGCCGACGAGCGGACGTGCCGTCAACGACACGAGCCGCCCACTGATCTCCAGCTCGAACAGGTCGGTCGAGATTCCGCGCACCGTTTCCTGGATGGCGAGGTGTAACGCCCGGTCCCTCGGCAGCCGGTCGACAGGGAAAGGAACGGCATCATTAACGTGTAGGAGCTGCCGCCCGGAGGCGTTGATTCTTACGACCTGTTGCCTCGCGTTCACTGCGATCACTCCCTCGTTGAGGGAGTCGATGAGAGCGACCAGGAGGGCGTCCTCCGATTCCAGTGTGCCGATTCGTGCCGCGAATTCTTCCGCGAGGCGATGCACCGCCGTCGCGAGATCTCCGAGCTCGCCGCGCCCGGTGAGTGTGGGTCGCGCGGACAGATCCCCCGCGGCGAGCGCGCGCGTCACGTCGCGCAGCTCGGCGATGGGCGCCGAGACGGACCGCCCCGCCGTCAATGCAAGGATTAACGCGATGACGAGTGATGCCACGGCGACAGGCAGCAGCTCGCGCCACGATACTTCGTCGCCAACCAGCAGGACACCAGCGAGTACGAACCCGACCAGCACGAACGCATGCAGCAGGAGCTGCCTCGTTATTCTCACTGTCCCCGGGAACTGCCCGCGCGGATGCGGTAGCCGAACCCCCGCACGGTTTCGATGAGCTCTCCGGCGACGCCGAGCTTTCCGCGCAGCCTTTGGACATGCATGTCGACGGTGCGCGTCTGAATATCGGGTGCGGCATCCCAGACGGTCTCGAGCAACAAGCTGCGTGATTGTACGCGACCGCGCCGTTCCGCGAGCGTCAGGAGAAGCTTGAATTCCGTGGGCGTCAGCTCGACTTCCTGATCTCCGACCGTGACCTTGTGCTCGCCCCGGTCTATTCTGACCGGCCCGATCGTAAGGACATCCTGTCCAGACGCCCCCGAAGATCCGACACGCCGCAGAATTGCGCCGACGCGTAACACCAGCTCTTGCGGGCTGAACGGCTTCGTGAGGTAATCGTCCGCGCCCAGGGTCAGTCCCTGAATGCGGTCCGCCTCCTCGCGCCGCGCGGTCAGCATCAGCACCGGGATCTGCTTCAGGGCATCGTCGGCACGAATTTGCCGGAGTACGTCGTATCCCGACATGCCAGGCAGCATGAGATCCAGGACGACGAGCGCGGGCCGCTGCCGGCGGGCCTGCTCCAGCGCGTCACTGCCGCTCGCCGCGGTGACCACCCTGTATCCGGCCTTGGCGAGATGATATGCGCAGAGCGCGACGATGTCGGGCTCGTCATCGACCACGAGAACGCGGTCGGTGCCGGGCGCTGCAGGGCTCAATGCGTGCTCTTCGTCACTGTCCCGCAAAATGTCGCGGACGGCGCGGTCTCCGGGCACCTGCTTGCGTGTCACAGTTGCGTATCGAGAGTTCAGGAAAAGGCGTCGTCCTTAAATCTCACTGGCGGGTCGCTGTCCGGCTACTTTGTCGGGATGAAATTTGTCGGCGTTGCGTTTGGCCTTGTTGCCCTGGCTTGCGTCCCGGCCCAACCGCGGCCGCGCGCAGACGCGGGCCCGTTCCTGCGGATCATCGGGACGAATGACTTCCACGGCGCTCTCGAGCCCCGCGCGGACAGCGCCGGAGTTCGCCTTGGCGGAGCAGCGTACGTGGCCGCGGCCATTCGGGCCGCAGCCGCCGAGTGCGCGCCGGGATGTGAAGTGCTGCTGCTCGACGGCGGGGACATGTTCCAGGGAACGCCGGCGTCGAATACCGCGTACGGGAAACCGGTCGTCGAGCTGTACAACGAGCTTGGCTACGCCGCGGCGGCGCTCGGCAACCACGAGTTCGACTGGGGCATCGACACGCTGCGCGCGCGGATGGCCGACGCGCGCTTCAACATTCTCGGCGCGAACGTGCGCTATGCGGATGGGCGCGACGTGGAATGGATTCCGAACGACACGATCGTCGTTCGCGGGCGGGCACGCATCGGGATCATCGGTCTTTCGACTCAGCAGACGCCGACGACCACGCGCCCGCAGAACGTCGCGCACCTTCGTTTCGTGGATCCTGCACCAGTGGTCGACGCGCACGCGCGGTCGCTGCGTGCGCGGGGCGCGACGCACGTAGTGATCGTGGGTCACGTCGGTGGGCACTGTGGGACGACGTGCGAGGGAGAGATCTTCGATTTCGCGAACCGCATCACCGAGCCCGTGGACGCGATCGTCAGCGGCCACTCGCACAGCCTGCTCAATACGACGGTGAGAGGAGTTCCGATCGTCCAGGCACGCTCGAGCGGGCGGGCGATAGACGTCCTCGACGTTCCACTCGACAGATCTTCGCCTGCGCGGGGCGACGTGAGGCCGGTGCTGACCGCGCTGATCACTCCTGACCCGGCGGCGGCCGCGATCGTCGCGCGCTGGACGGCCCTGGTCGCCGGCGAATTCTCCCGGCCCGTGGGGAACCTGTCCGAGCGGTTGTCGAGAGCCGGAGTGCAGCACTCGCTCGGGAATCTCATCGCCGACGCGCAGCGCGCGACTGCGGGCACCGATGTGGCCGTCATGAACAACGGGGGCATCCGCGCCGACCTCGAGGCGGGAGAGATCACATACGGCGAGCTGTTCGAAGTGCAGCCGTTCGACAACACGCTGGTGCGCGTCACGATGCGCGGACCGGATCTCAGAAATTACCTGCGGCAGATCGTCGCTCGCGGCCGGCCGAACGCGCATGTGAGCGGCGCGTCCATCGTTTACTCCCGGGATAGCGCGGGTGCGGGCCGGATCGACACCGTGCTTGTAGCAGGGCGACCCATCGAAGACTCGGCGAGCTATACGGTATCGATCAACGATTTCATGGCGGCGGGCGGGGACGGGCTGGCTCCGCCGGCATCGGCCCTGGTGCAGGCGCTGCCCATCATCGATAGAAACGCGCTGCGGGATTATCTCACCCGCCTGCCGCAACCGGTAGAGGCGCCCCGTACTGTGCGCATACGGCCGGCTGGAGAGAGCACCCCATGACGGTATCGCAGCCGGCGAGCGCGGCCACGGTGCGCATTTATATAGATGCGCGGCCGGTAGACGCCGAGCCCGGCGCGACCCCGCTCGCGGCTCTCGAGCGGCATGACGCGTCAGCGGCGGCGCTGGTTCGAGACGGTTCACGAATCATCGTGGACCATCGCGGCTTGCCGGCTCCGTTGAATGAGACCGTAACAAACGGCTCCATCTTCCGCGTCGTCAGCTCGAAGCAAGCTTCGTGAACGGTCCGGAGCTGCGCGAGGTTCTCCGCCGCCTCCCCAAGGCGGAACTCCACTGCCATCTGGATGGCTCTGTGCGGCCCGCCACGCTGGCGGAGCTCGCGGGTGAATGCGGCGTCGACCTGCCGTCGTCGGTTCCCGAAGACGTCGCGCGGATGATGTGCGTAACGGACGCCGCCACTCTGGAAGAGTATCTGACCCGCTTCGAGTACACGATCGCGGTGATGCAGACCGAGGCGGCGCTGGAGCGGATTGCGTACGAGCTGGTGGCTGACGCGCACGCCGATGGCGTGCGGTACATCGAGGTGCGGAACGCGCCGCTGCTGAATACCAGAGCGGGATTGGCGCCGGGGGAGGTAGTGGATGCCACGGTGCGAGGGCTGGAGCGCGGCGAGCGAGAGTTCGGCGTGGTAGCCCGATTCATCGTGTGCGCGCTGCGGAACCTGCCGCCGGAAAGCTCGCTGGAGCAGGCGCGGCTGGCCGTGGCGCACAAGAGCCGGGGGGTCGTCGCATTCGATCTCGCGGGTGGAGAGGCGGGGAACCCGGCTTCGCGCCATGCCGCGGCGTTCAAGTACGCGCGCGAGCACGAGCTGGCGGTCACGGTCCATGCGGGGGAGGGATATGGTGTGGATTCGATTCGCCAGGCGGTCCACGACTGCGGCGCCGACCGGATCGGGCACGCGACGCGACTGTTCGAGGACCCGTCCCTGGCCCAGTACGTGAACGACAGACGAATCGCCCTGGAGATGTGTCCCACCAGCAACGTGCAGACCCGCGTGGTGAGCTCATATGCGCATCACCCGCTCCGGGACTACTTTGCGAAAGGGATGAACGTCACGCTGAACACCGACAACAGGTTGATGAGCGGCACGACTCTCACCGACGAATACCTGCACGCGGCCAACGAGATGGGATTCACCGTTTCCGACCTTTCTCTCGTGGCGCTGAACGGCTTCGCGAGCGCGTTTCTTCCATGGGAAGAGCGCCTTCGGCTGATCGAGAGCGTGCGCGGCGAGATCGACGCGATCGAGGGAGGAGTTTCATGATGCAGCAATACGGTGCCCACGCCGCGAAAACCGTGGCCGACGCGATGCGGGACAGGCTTCAGGTCGAGGAGCCGGTGCTTGCGATGATCCTTGGCAGCGGGCTTGGCAAGGTCGCCGCCAGCATGGAATCACCGCGCAAGGTCTCGTACGCGGATATCCCGGGCTTCCCACAGGTCTCCGTTGTCGGACACGCGGGCGAAGCGACCGCAGGCAAGCTGGAAGGCAGGGAAGTCCTGGTATTCTCCGGGCGCCCGCACATGTACGAGGGAAATCCCGCGGCAATGGTCGCGTTTCCCGTGCGCGTGCTGCACGCCCTGGGCGCGAAGGTGCTCTTTCTTTCGAATGCCGCTGGAGGAATCCGCCGGTCGTACAGGGCGGGCGATCTGATGATCATCGAAGATCACATCAACCTGATGAGTCAGAACCCGCTCACCGGGCCGCTGCAGGATGGCGATGATCGCTTTCCCGACATGTCGGAGGCGTACGACGCGCTGCTGCGCAAGCTGATGCGCGAAGCGGCGCCGGAGCTGACCGTGACCGTGCACGAAGGAGTGTACGCGGGGCTTTCGGGCCCGAGTTACGAGACTCGCGCCGAGATCAGGATGCTCGAGCGTCTCGGTGCCGATGCGGTTGGGATGTCGACGGTGCCGGAGGTGATCGTGGCGCGGGCGCTGGGGATGCGGGTCGCGGCCGTGAGCTGCATCGCGAACGTGGCGAGCGGGTTGTCGTCGTTACCGGTGTCGCATTCCGAGGTGCTCGACACGACCGGACGGGTGTCGGATCAGTTCGTCAAGCTGATTCGGAGCCTGGTGCGCGCATTGTAAAAGGTCGCGCTACCTGACGAAATGATTCAAGGGGCCGTGGCCCGAGCCCAGCCCCGGAGCAGCTTCGATCGCACGGTGCACGAACTCGACGGCGCGGGCGCAGGCGGTACGCAAGTCGGTGCCTTTGGCGAGCTCGGCCGTGATCGCCGCGGATAAGGTGCAGCCGGTGCCGTGAGTGTTCGTGGTCGCGATTCGGCGATTCCGGTAAGCGACAGCCGACCCGTCGAACAGCACGTCTACCGTCTCCTCTCCGGTGTCGATGTGCCCGCCCTTAACCAGCGCGGCGCCCGCGCCCAGCTCGCGCACGAGAGCCTCGGCCGCTTTGGCGAGGTCGCTCTCCGTCTCGACGGTGAGTCCCGTGAGCAGCGCGGCTTCGTGCGCGTTTGGCGTGACCACAGCGCACATGGGAATCAATAGCTCGCGGATCGCGGCGACAGCGTCATGCTCGATCAGCACGTCGCCTGAAGTCGCGACCATGACGGGATCCAGCACGTAGCCCGACAGGTCATGCGCGCGCGCGCCGGACGCGATCGTGCGAACAATTTCGGCGTCGGCCAGCATGCCGGTTTTGAACGCGCGCGGACGCAGATCGGTGG
>JBKJKB010000286.1:0-13978 GCA_046597675.1 Gemmatimonadaceae bacterium | reverse complement strand
GGTGAACATTCTGCTGCTCATGTGACCTCCAGGTGTTGGTAGTGCGGTGAAAATCGCGTGCAATGGGCGTGCGGGTGTTCGCTTGCGTCCGGACGTGGCTGTTGCCGTGTTTTTCATTTGGCCGAAGATGGGAGTTGAGGCTTCGCCGACCCGGCACCACACGACCGCCGGATGACGAGCTCGGTCGCGACGCGCTCGCGGTGGCGGGCGTGATCGTTCTGGTTCTTGACGCCGTGCAGCAGGATCTCCACTGCGCGGGCACCGAGGTCGTACGTGGGAACCCGCACCGTGGAGAGAGGCGGGTCCATGTAGCGGGCCAGCGGAATGTCGTCGAAGCCGGCGACGGCGATGTCCTCCGGTACTCTCACGCCCGACTCGCGCAGCGCGCTCAGCGCGCCGATCGCCATGGAGTCGTTGGCCGCGAATATTGCCGTGGGCCGGGGATTCAGCTTCAGCAGCTCGAGTGCGGCGGCATACCCGCCGGCCTCGGTGAACCCTCCCTCGGGCGAGAGCGATGGCTCCAGCGTGATCCCGGCCTGGCGCAGCGCAAGGCGATAGCCCCGGAACCTCTCGGCGGCGTCGTAGTTGCGGAGCGCCCCCTTGATGATGGCAATGCGCTTATGGCCGAGCCCGATGAGGTGACCGACCATTGCCTTCGATCCGGCATAATTGTCGATCGTGAGCGAATCGGCCCCGTCGCCGCGCGGCGCCGAACAGAGGAGGACGACCGGCAGCATGGGCGGAACGTTGAGCAGAGATTCGGCATCGAGATCCGGCGACATGGCCACGACGCCGTCCACCCTGCCCCGCATCGCGCGCATCGCCGTCTCGATCCCGTGCTTGTCGGCGTGCGAGCGACTGATGAGGAGGTGAAACCCGTGGTGCTGCGCGGTGTCGTCCATTCCGCGGATCACCTCGGAGAAGAACTCGCCGTGAGATCGGGCAGGAGGACGCCGAGGGTATGGGTCTTCCTCGTGATGAGGCTCCGCGCCCCGCCGTGGGGCACGTACCTGAGCCTGCCGGCGACCTCGCGAATCCGCTGGCCGGTTTGCTCGCTCACAGGCCCGCTCCCGTTGAGCACACGGGACACGGTGGCTACCGACACTCCAGCTTCACGGGCGACATCCTTGATCGTGATCATTCTCCTCACGGAGAGGGATCCAGCGCCCCGGGGATCTGCCTTGGTACGATCGCGAATGTAATCGTTTACACCGATGCCGCCAGAGGGACTTTTGTGCGCCCTACGCCGGAGATTCTACGGCCTACGGATTTTCCGCGGCGGGCAACAATTTCTTGGCGGTGAAGGCGACCTTCTGGATGCGAGTGAAATGACTGGTCACTGATCCCCAGTCACCTGTATGAACTCCGCCCTCCGGTTCAACGCCCACGCGGCTTCGTTGGAGCCCGCGGCTGCCGGACGCTCCTCGCCCATGCTCGAGATGTCGATGCGGGACGCGTCGATGCCATTCGCCACCAGATAGGCCTTCAGCTCTGCCGCACGGCGAAGGCCGAGCGCGAGATTGTATTCCGACGACCCGCGCTCGTCCGTGTGGCCCGTGATCCTGATGCGGAACGCTGGGCGCGCCTGCAGCGCCGGTACTTTGGAATCCAGCGTCGCGCGTGCTTCCGCCGACAACGCCGACTGATCGTAGTCGAAGTAGACCGTTCCGGTTATCAGCGCGATCGCTTCCGCCTCCTGCGCGGCAACCAGCGCGGCCTCAGGGCGCCGGCGTTCCATCCCGCGCTCCCGAACCGCGCGCAAGCTGTCGTCCACCGCCTGCTGCCGTGCCCGTGCGATGGAGTCGGCCTGCGCGATGCTGACCGGAGCGGGAGCCAGCGGTTTGATTTTCTTGCTGCAGGCGGCAGCGGTGAGACCAAGCAGAGCGCACAGAACCAGCGTGGATTTCTTCATCGTCGTCAGGGGTTATGGGGTGCGGCTTGCTGTGAACTAACGGGTTAGCATGGGAGACCAATCCGGCAGGCGCGCTCCCGCCGCGCGCGTCAACTGCCGGAGCCGGCCGGATTCGGTATCGACTATCCACAGCTGCCGGGCGCCGGTCCTCGTCGAGGAGAATACGACATGCCGTGAATCTGGCGACCACGAGGGATCCTCGTTCTCGCCGTCGCTCGTGTGCTGCTTCGCGGAGCGGTCGCGCAGCGCCAGACTCAGGATTTGAAACGCACCTCCCGCCTGCGATTGGTACACGATCCTCAAACCGTCGGGAGACCAGTCGGGCGAGCCGTTGTCGCTGCGCCTCGCCAGACTCGACGTAGTGAGCGCCTGCGCGTTCGTGCCGTCGGCATCCATGATGTACAGATCGGGTTGCCCCGCGCGTCCGGAGGTGAAGACGACCCTGCGACCGCTCGGATCGAACGAAGGTCCCGTGTTGTCTCCCGAGCGCGCCGGAGTGAGCCGCCGCCGCGCGCCGTTGTCGGACGCACTGGCTATCCAGAGGTTGGTGCCTCCTTCGTCCCCGTGCGCGAACGCTATCGACCGTCCATCGGGCGTAAACGCAGGCGTGATCGTGATCCCTCGCGATGGTATGGCTCCGAGCCACCGCGTGGATCCGACGGCCAGACCCGACGTGCCGAGTCGCCACCTTCCGGCGGTCACGCCGGCAAAGGCGAAGCCCGATCCGTCTGGCCGCCATGCCGGAGACAGCGCGAGCTCAACCGACGTCAGGCGGCGCGCGCCGGCGCCGTCGCTGTCGATCACCCATACCTGTCCGTCGCCGCCGGTGTACAGAACGCGCGTCTGCGCCGCGCCGCGCACCCCGAATATCCAATGCCCGAGCGCGTCGCTCACTCCGTGCAACGCCATCCTCCAACCGGGGCCGTACACGTCGACTGGGAGCGTGAAGTCGGCCGCGCGGCCAAGCTTCCGCGCGCTCACATCGTAAACCCGCATCGTGAGCCCCGTCGGCGTGAGCCGCGGCTCGATGACAGCGGTGGCTCCAAAGGGCGCGAACCGGTCGAAGTCGATCTCACCGCCAGCGCGCGGTAACAGGTGCCGGGCGGCCGTGCCATCCAGCGATATGAGCGTGACGCGGTCGTCGAAGTCCAGGTCGCGCTGGAGGATGGCCCGGACGGAGTCGCCCTCCGCGCCCTCGACCGGTAGGACGAGCACGGCCGGCCGCGTGCCGGGCGTATACGTCAGCGCCAGCCGCACGCCCTCCGGCGGTTGCGGGTCCTGCGCCCGGGCGACGGACACCGCTGGCAACAGTGCTGCAAGGCAGAACAGGCGACGGAAAGTGTTCATGCTGTCATGGAAGTTAGCCATCAGACACCCATCATTAGACACCAGTCACTAGTCACCAGTCACTAGTCACAATTATCTTTAAGCCCATGGAAACTCACGGTCCCCTTGGAACTCTCTGGGTCTCTTTCGGCCTGATCGCGTTCTATCTCGCGCTGATCTGGATCAATACGCTGCTCGGCATCGTCCTGACGCCGCTCTTCGTCATGCCTGCGACATGGCTGCAGGACAAGTTCCTGGCGCGCAGGAAACAGCAAGTTCACCAGGGATAAAGCGCCCGATAGAATGCGCGGTTTCGCACGATGGCTCGGACGTAGTCGCGAGTCTCGACGAACGGTATCCGTTCCGTAAACAGTTCCGGGTCGGCGGCGCCGGCCTTGGTGCGCCAGCGCGCGACGGGCGTCGCGCCCGCGTTATACGCGGCCAATCCATGCTCCAGATGCGGGTAGGCTTTTAGCAGCTCCGCGAGGTGCTGCGTACCGAAGTCGATGCTGACGGCCGGATCGTACAGCATCTCCGCGTCCCAGCTCGCCATTCCTCTGGACCGGGCCATGCGCGCTCCGAGCGGCGGCATGATCTGCATCATGCCTCGCGCGCCGACCGGTGACGTCGCGCGCGGGTTGAAGTTGGACTCCTGCTTGATGAGCGCGGCGACGAGCGCGGGATCCAGATCGTTTGCCTTTGCCGCCGTCGTAATCCGCTCGAGCTGCAGGATCGGGTGCACCAGCCGGTACCGCAGCGGGCTGCGGCCGTGCTCGTTGATGACACGCCAGCCAAGGGCGACCGCGCGGGACGCCTCGGGCGTGCCCGAAAACGCGTGCGCGGTGGCGACCATGCGCTCGGGAGACTTCGAAGCGTCGCGGAACAGCCTGTTGTATTCATGCCGCTGCTCCACGTCCATTCCCAGATCGCCCAGCAACGCTATCCGGCGAAGTCCATCCTCCAGCTCCTGCACTTTCGGAATCGTGTCGCGTGTGGCGTCGCCGAGCGACAGTGGAACCCCCAGACGGCTGGCGCTGAGAATCGCGTAGTACGACGACGGCTCGTCAGCCATGAGCGAGCGCCAGCCGGCCCGGCTGCGGGCCGTGTCGCCCAGCGCGTGATGCGCCCGTCCAGCCCAGTACCGGGCGGCGGTAGCGTCGCTGCTTCGTGGATACTTGTTCGCGAGCGCGTCGAACTCCGAAGCCGCGATCCTGTAGTCGCCCTGAATGAAGGAGATCAACGCGCCCCTGAAGAGTGCGATCGGCGCCTGCGAGGATGACGGGAACCGGCGGAGGACGTCGCGCAGCGCAGTCCTCGCGTCACCATCGCGGCTCTCGTCCGTTGCCAGATCGGCGAGAAGCAGCAGCGCCGCGGCGGAGCTCGGGTCATTGGGATACTTCGTGGTAATCGCGCGCAGCGTGCCGCGCGCAGCCGAGATGTCCCGCATGGCGATCTGCGCGCGCGCGCGCTGGTACTGCGCGCGTGCGGCCAGGGAAGCTGGAGCCGTGATGCGCGCGTATTGCAAGGCGGCATCGGCGTCCCGGTTCAGCCGCGCCAGCATCTGCCCGAACGAGAAGCGATCGTTGCCGGTCAGCAGCCCCGCCTTGCCCGCCTCGCTGAAACCGATGGCGGCACGCCCCGTCATTCCGACCCGGGCCGCGTTTCGGGCGATGGCGAGCTCTTCGCCGGGCGTACGCTCCTTGAAGGTCCGGTCGAGCATCGTGATCGCTTCGCGCGGGACGTCCGACCCGGCACTGGACCGGATGAGGCGGAGCAAACCCGTCCTGATCGCTTCGCGCTCAGGGGCATCGGTCGCGCGCGCGAGCCGCAGGCGGAAAGCACTGATGGGCGCACCGGCACGGTCGTAGGCAGCGATCGCGCCGACGATATCTCCGGTGCGCTCGCGCGCCAGCGCTTCGCTCATCAGGATCCGGTCGCTCGCGACATCCGTGGTGATCTTCTCGTACAGCTCTTTTCTGGCGCTGCTGTCCGGCGTCACTCCGGCGGCGCGCAGGTACAGCCAGTCGGCGATTTCTGGCACACGCTCGGCGGCCTCGAGATAAACGATGCGCGCGCTGTCGAGCTGGTTGGCGCGGTCGAAGTTGCGCGCTCTCGTCACGAGATCGCGGGCGGACTGCTCCAGGGTGACCTTGATGCTGTCCGCGTGGAGTGCCGCCGGCGTTTCGGGCGCCGTCGTGGCGGAGGCCTGCTGCCGCTCGCAGCCGGTAGTGCAGAGCGCGAAGATGATCGCGGGGACAATGTGTGAAGTCACAGCCACTGCGCTCCTGGTAACTCCGTAGTCATCAGATCATCCGCCGCACGCGGACCCCAGCTTCCGGCCTCGTACGTGAGCATGTCGGGGGCCGGACGCTCCGACCACAGTTGTAGCAGTGGATCCATCACACGCCATGCCATCTCGACTTCATCGCTCCGCGTGAACAGCGTGGCGTCGCCGAGCATCGTGTCCAACAGCAGCGTCTCGTACGCCGGACTCGGCGCCTCCCCGAAAGCGTCCTCATAGCAGAAATCCATTTCGACGGGGGTAGTCTCGAATCCAGGCGTCAGCTCGTGCACCGCTCCCGGCGTCTTGACCTGGAAGCGCAGCGCGATTCCCTCCCGCGGCTGCACTCGCATCGTGAGCAGCCCCGGCGGCACATGCCCCACCTCGGCGCTCCCGAAGATCATGTGCGGCGGAGATTTGAACTGAACCACGATCTCCGATTTCCGCTGCTTCAGTCTCTTGCCGGAGCGGAGGAAAAATGGCACACCCTTCCACCTCCAGTTGTCGATGGCGATGCGTATCGCGGCGAACGTTGGCGTGACGGAGTCTGGCGCGACTCCCTGCTCCGAACGATAACCGACAATTCGAGCGTCACCGGTCTCTGGCGCGACGTATTGCGCACGAACCGCATCCGCTTTTCCATCACGCACCAGCGGGCGGAGTGAGCGCAACACTTTCACCTTCTCGTCCCGCACCGCATCGGCCTCGATCGCGATCGGCGGCTCCATTGCCGCGAGCGCCAGGAGCTGGAGCAGATGATTCTGGAACATGTCGCGCACGACACCGGCTTCCTCGTAATACTTGCCGCGCGTCTCGACGCCGAGCGATTCCGCCACGGTGATCTGCACGTGCGAGATGTACTGCCTGTTCCAAAGCGGCTCGAAGATGGAGTTCGCGAACCGAAAGACCAGTATGTTCTGGACGGCTTCCTTACCGAGGTAATGATCGATCCTGTACACCTGGTGCTCGCCGACCCGGTCGAGCAGCAGCGCGTTCAGGTCGAGCGCCGTGTCGAGGCTCCGGCCGAAGGGCTTCTCCACGACGATACGACTCCACGGCCGATCGCTCGATGACGACGTGCGCTGCATCAGCCCCGATGACGCGAGGTTCGTGACCGTCGCCGGAAAGACGCTGGGCGGTATCGCGAGATAGAAGAGATGGTTCGCGGCTCCGGTCCACGGCCCGTCGATCGCCCGGAGCTTGTCCGCGATCGCCGGAAACGTGGCGGGGTCCACGAAGTTGGCGGTGGAGTACCACATGCGGCTGGCAAGCCACTTCCACGCCCGCTCATCCAGCGACTTGAATCCGTCCGACTTCTCCAGCTCGGCGCGCATCAGCTCGCGGTACTGGTCGTCGGTCATGCTATCGCGCGCGACGCCGAGCACGGCGAAGCTTTCGTCGAGCAGGTTCGCGACGGCCAGGTGATAGAGCGCCGGGACCAGCTTCCGCCGCGCAAGATCGCCGGACGCGCCGAAGATGATCATCGTGCACGGGTCGGCGCGTTCGCGCTGGTGCTGGTGTGTCGAATGAGGTGGCGGCGCCACGCGGGTCCAGCCGCTCGAGGAAGTGATTGTCTGCTCCATGCCGTCGGAACGGTGTACTTAGACCATAATCTTGCGGACGGTGCCGGTTCCTGTAGTTTCTTGATGGCCGCCAGATGTGGAATTTAAACAGTACCGGGAAGGTTTCGCGCTCGCGGTACTCAATTTCGCCCTCTGGTACGGTCGCGACGTGTCGGCAGCGCTGGACAACGCCACCGCGCTCCTCGTAACGACCTCTCTATGCACATCCCCGACTGGAAATCCCGCGCCGGCTCTGCCGGTGACGTCGTCTCCCTCATCACGAGCGGGATGAAGGTCTTCGCGCACGGGGCGGCGGCGACGCCGTTCGCGCTGCTGGAGGCACTGGCGTGCCGGGACGATGTGGCAGGAGTGCGTCTCTACCACGTGCACACCGAGGGCGCGGCTCCATGGACGGATCCCGATCGTGCCGCGCGCTTCCGCTCCGTTGCGCTCTTCTGCGGCCCGTCCTTGCGGGCGCCGGTAAATGACGGGCGCGCCGACTTCGTCCCCGTCTTCCTCTCCGACATCCCGTCGCTCTTCACCAACGGCGTCATCCCGCTCGACGTGGCGATGGTGCAGCTCTCTCCGCCGGATCACCACGGCTACTGCTCGTTAGGGACTTCAGTGGACTGTGCTCGCGCCGCCGTCGATTCAGCGCGCTTCGTGATCGCCGAGATCAACGAGCAGATGCCGCGGACCCTCGGCAAGACGGCCATCCCCTTCGAGCGCCTCGACGCCTTCTGCATCACCGACCGCCCCCTCCCCGAGCACCTCCCGGGAAAGGAGAGCGCGGTGGAGGGACGGATCGGCGAGATCGTCGCCGGCCTCGTCGAGCACCGCGCCACGCTGCAGATGGGGATCGGCGCCATTCCGGACGCCGTCCTCGCCCGACTGCACGACAAGAAGGATCTCGGGATTCACACCGAGATGTTCTCCGACCGCGTCGTTGATCTCGTGGAGTCCGGGGCGGTAACCAATCGCTTCAAACAGGTCCACGCCGGACGCATCGTGACGTCGTTCGTGAACGGAAGCCGGCGCCTGTACGACTTTGTGCACGACAACCCGCTCGTCGAGTTTCATCCCTGCGACCGCACTAACGACACAGCGATCATTGCGCGCAATCCGAAGGTTACTGCGATCAACTCGGCCATCGAGGTCGACCTCACCGGGCAGGTCTGCGCCGATTCGATGGGACACCTCATCTACTCCGGCATCGGGGGACAGATGGACTTCATGCGCGGCGCGGCGCGATCGCGGGGCGGCAAGCCGATCATCGCCCTGCCGTCCACGGCGCGCGGGGGGACGATCTCGCGTATCGTGACCGAGCTGGCGCCCGGGGCCGGGGTCGTCACGACACGCGGGCACGTGCATTGGATGGTGACCGAATATGGCGCAGTGAACCTGCACGGGCTCTCGCTGCGCGAGCGCGCGGACGCGATGATCTCGATCGCCCACCCCGACTTTCGCGCGGAGCTGACCCGCGACGTGGCACGCATCCGCACTCGCGTGAAGTAGCACGCTGCCCGGATGTCGTGATGACGAAGCATTTAGCCGGCTGCCACCAAGCGAATTACGCGTCGGTCTTAACCGCGTGACCGCCAAACTCGTTGCGCAGCGCCGCGATCATCTTCGCTCCGAACGAATCTTCCTGCCGTGAGCGGAGGCGCATCAAGAGCGCGAGCGTGATCACCGGCGCGGGTACATTGAGATCGACAGCCTCCTGTACCGTCCATCGTCCCTCGCCACTGTCTTCCACGTATCCGTTCAGCTTGTCCACCATCCCAGGCTCCCGGAGCGCCCGCTCGGCCAGCTCGTTCAGCCACGAGCGCACGACGCTGCCGCGGTTCCACAACGCGGCGATCCTGTGCAGATCGAGATCGTACTCGGAGGCGTTGAGAATCTCATAGCCTTCGGCGTACGCCTGCAACAACCCGTACTCGATCCCGTTGTGCACCATCTTCACGTAATGTCCGGCGCCCGCGGCGCCGACGTGTGCGTAGCCGCCCTCCTGCGCAAGCGCGCGGAAGATCTCCTCGCAGTATGAGAACGCGTCGGGAGACCCGCCGACCATCAGGCAGAAGCCATTCTCGAGCCCCCAGATCCCACCGCTCGTACCGCAGTCCACCAGCTCGATCCCCTCACGCTCGAGCACGGCTGCGCGGCGCTGCGTGTCGCGGTAGTTGGAGTTGCCGCCGTCGATGATGATGTCGCCGGCCGCAAGCCGGGGTTTGAGCGCCTCGATCGTCTCGTCCACGGGGGAGCCTGCCGGGATCATCAGCCAGACGATCCGCCGCGGGCTGAGCAGATTGGCGACTTCGCCGAGGTCGCGCGCTCCGGTCCCACCGAGCTTCACGTACTCCGCGATCGTCGCCGGGGTGCGGTCGTGCACTACCACCGAGTGCCCGGCGCGCAGGAGCCGCGCGCTCATGTTGCCGCCCATCTTGCCGAGCCCGATTATCGCCAGCTGCATGTGAGCTCCGGTTACGCGTTCACGGCCGCGGCCGCACCACCGCTACTTCGTTTCGATCTCCATCAGCACCGCTCGTGCCGGTGCACCGTCCATGCCCGCGATCCGGAGCGGCAGGCAGATGAAGTCGTACACGCCGGGCGCCACGCCTCCGAGCTGCAGGCCTTCCACGATCACGATCTGGCGCTCGAGCAGCGTGCGATGCGTACGGTGATGACCGGAGTGGAACTGCTCGATTGATAAATAGTCGATACCCACGAGCTCGACACCCTTCTCCGCGAGAAGCTCGGCGCCATCCGGCGCCAGAAACGTGTAGTTGCGGGCAAATTCGGGCTGCTCGAGCAGCGCGGAGTTGCGGGTCTTGAGCAGAACCCGCCGCGCACCGTCGACGGGCTGCCCATCCAGCTCCTTCGCACCGACCTGCATGACGTCATCGGCGAATTCGAGCACCGTAGCGCGGCCAATCAGCTTCTCGAGCGGGAGGTGGTCAACCGTCTGCCCGTCGTCGAAGAAATGCCTGGCGGCGTCGACGTGGGTGCCGGTGTGCGATCCGAACACCAGCGTGCTCACGTTCGCAGAAGCCCCATTCGCGATCGACTGCTGCGGAGTGATCTCGATCGCGGGGTTGCCGGGGTAGATCAGGCCGCCGTTTGCCAGCGGGACGGAGATATCGATTATTCGGCGCACGACTTCCGAACGGCGGTTAACTGCGCTGCGTGCTTCATAATGGACGTCCGCTCGACGAGCTGGCACTCAACAGAAACCTCGGAATCCCGGCTGAGAACTCACCGCCGTCAGGAAGCATGAAGTTGTACTGTCCCTCCATGTGCCCCTCGGGCGATTTCAGCACGCAAAAGCTGCGGTATTCGTGTACGTGACCCGGCGCGATGAGCGGCTGCTGCCCCACGACGCCGTCACCCACCACTTCGGTGTCCTCGCCGATCGAGTCGTGGATCAGCCACCGGCGGGACAGGAGCTGCGCGGGCCGCTCGCCGACGTTCTCGATCCGGACGAAATACGAGAAGACGTAGTGATTGCGGGACGCATCAGACTGGTCCCGGAGATACACGGGACGAACTGTGATGCGGATGCCGAGCGTTTCTCTGTAGAAGAATTCTTTGGACATGTTTCCGGGTCTGGATCTGATGCTCCTGGCTGTTATCCGCGTGCCGCCTCCACCACTCCTCGGCATTCCCCGAATCCAATGGTCACGAAGCCCGTGCGCCTGCAACACCCGCGCATCAGCACCTCGTCACCGTCGTGCAGGAATCGCCGCTCCTCGCCGTTCGGAAGCGCGATCGGCTTGGCTCCGCGGCTCGTCAGCTCCATGAGGCAGCCGCGCGAATCGTCACTGCTACCTGAGACTGTGCCGCTTGCAAGAAGGTCGCCGGGCCGCAGGTTGCAGCCGTTGCTCGCGTGGTGCGTCAGCATCTGCGCCGGCGTCCAGTACATGTCGGTGAGACTGCCGCGGCTCAGGCGAAACGGGTCCGCACCCTCGCTCCGCATGCGCTCGGTCAGCAGCAGTACGTCGAGGGTGAGTGCCAGACCGCCTTCCTCCTCGTTCCCCGCGGAGAACAGGTACGGCAACGGCGCCGGCTCGTCTCCACCCCTGGCGCGCGCGGGCGCGCGGAAAGGCGCGAGAGCTTCAGCGGTCACGACCCACGGCGAGACCGTTGTCGCGAAGTTCTTGGAGAGGAAAGGGCCGAGCGGCTGGTACTCCCACGCCTGGATGTCACGCGCCGACCAGTCGTTCACGAGACAGAAGCCGAAGATGTGGTCCTCGGCGCGCGTAATCGGGATCGAGTCGCCGCGACGGTTCCCGCTCGCCACGAAAAACCCGACCTCCGCCTCGTAGTCCAGCAGCTTCGACGGGCCGAACACCGGCGACTCCGAGTCGGCCGGCTTCGTCTGACCCAGTGGACGCCGGACCGTCGCGCCGCTTGCAACGATGGACGACGCGCGGCCGTGATACCCGATGGGCACATGCCGGTAGTTCGGGAGCAACGGATTATCGGGACGGAACATCCTACCGATGTTGGTAGCGTGATCGACGGAGGCGTAGAAGTCCGTGTAGTCGCCGATGTCCGCCGGCAGGTGCATCCGCGCTTCGGTCATCGGGACGAGCAGCGATACGGCCGCGCGCGAGCCCGGCCCACCTGATTCTTCGTCGCGCAGCAGCCGGCTGAGCTCCAGCCGCAGCCCCGACACCGACAGACGGTCCGCCGCCATCAGTCCGTTGAGCGTCGTGGATCTGCACGCTTCCGCGGCAGCGAACGCGGCGTCGCTCTCGAGAAGGTTCGCCTCGAGGCATGCCGTCACGTCGAGGATCTGATCCCCGATCGCCACGCCGACGCGCGCCTCGCCCGCCCCGCGAGAGAAGACGCCGAACGGAAGATTCTGGATGGGAAAATCGGTGGGCGGATCGTTGGCAGACTCTACCCATGAGCGGAGCGCCGGGTCGTGCGTCTCGTTGATGGTCGTCATCGCATGAGTCCCGCGGTCACGAGTTCGTCAACCGGCTCGCGGAACGAACACGAGCCGAACGAGGTCGCGAAATCCCGTGTACGAGAGATGTCCTCCGCCGAAAGCTTTCGTTCGTGCCATGCGATGCCGGCGCCGTCGAACCGGAACGTGTTCAAGTCGGACTCCATGAGAATGCCACGCGCGTCGTCCGGCGACGCGCCGGAAAACAGCGCCGCGGCGGCAAGAAATACGTTGAGAAAACCGTACATCGTCGCGCGCTTGCTGCCACTTTCATAAGTGAGCGGGTACTCGGACCGGATCAAGTGATGCAGCCCCGCGGTGGCCTTGAAGGCGAGCCTTCGCTCCGCGCAGCCGGCCATGAACGCAACGACATCGTCCGGAGCGGGAAATACGTCGGGCGTTACGCCGCCCATCCGGATCTTTGCGCGCGCGCCGGCGAGCCGGATGGAGTCCAGCACGGAGCCCGGGCTGCCCGCCGCGGACTCGATGTACAGCGTGAACAAATCCGGGACCGCAGCACGGGCGCCCGCCGGATCCATGTCGGTCGCCACGCGCATTTCGATCGAGTCGATGATGGCGTGACCGATCTCCGAGCCCTGCCAGTGGCGACAGTTGAACTTTAGCGTCTCCTGCATGTCCTCCTCGAGATCATCGCCGGCGAGCGCCGCAAGCTTCCACGCGACCGATCCTTCTCCGCGCGGCAACAACCCACCGGAGATTGCATCGAACTCGACCAGCCTCGCCACGGGCACGACGAACTTCCCCAGCATCCATGCATGCGGGCCGGCGAGGTATCCGGCGTAATTGCTCATCGCCGCGGCCATGCCGAGCTGCGCGGGCGGAAAAAGTCCCGCGTAATCCACGAGGCCGGTGACCAGCGCGCGCACCGTGGCTGGCGTCACTCCGGCGGGATTCGGTTTACTCAACGCGCAGCGGTAGGCTCCATTGGCAAAAACTTAAGCCCCGGCCGTCGAGCTACATAGAGAAGCGTCCAGGCCCTGCTCTCGCGGCAGCCCGGCGGGCGTCTTGACAAGTCCGGCGCCGCTCCGAAACTGGCGCACGTCACGATATGGCTCCCTGGTCGTCTCCACCTCATGGAGGCGTGCTGTTCTTCATTTTACCCTTTCTTGAGGAGCTGTATATGAAGCACAAGTTGGCCCTCGCTGTTCTCGCTGTCGGGTCTCTGGCCGCCTGCGTCGATGAGCCCACGTCACCCGCGCTGCTCGCTCCCGCGGGAAGTCTGCAGTCGGCCGCTCCTGCCGGAGCGGTCATCCCGGACCAGTACATCGTGGTCTTCAAGAACGACGTAACCGACGTGCCCGGACTGGCGCGTGCTCTTGCCGCGCAGGCCGGAGGCTCACCGCGATACACCTACACATCCGCCATCAAGGGTTTTGCGGCGACGATGAACGGTCAGGCCGCGGCTGCTCTCGCCCGGAACCCGAACGTCGAATACGTCGAGCAGGACCAGGTGATGCGCGCCACGACCACCCAGACGGGCGCCGTTTGGGGACTCGACCGGATCAATCAGCGCCAGCTCCCGCTCGATGGATCCTTCACATACACGTACACGGGTCTCGGCGTGCGCGCGTACATCATTGATACCGGAGTCGACGCTGCCCACGCGGAATTCGAGGGCCGGGCGTCGAACGTCTACGACGCTTTTGGTGGTAATGGCAATGACTGCAACGGACACGGTACGCACGTGGCCGGCACGGTCGGCGGCAAAACGTACGGCGTAGCCAAAAAGGCCTATATCCGCGGCGTCAGGGTCCTGGATTGCGCCGGCTCCGGCTCGACGTCCGGAATCATCGCGGCAATCGATTGGATTCGCGTGAATCGGATCAATCCCGCGGTGGCGAACATGTCCCTCGGCGGCGGATTCTCGTCGTCCACGAACACGGCGGCGAACAATCTCGCGAACAGCGGCGTGTTCCTCGCCGTAG
>JBKJKB010000221.1:0-4140 GCA_046597675.1 Gemmatimonadaceae bacterium | reverse complement strand
CGGCCCTCTTCGCGCGCTACGCTCGCCCCGCGCTGCGCGCGTGGCTCGCTAAGACGCGCGCTGCGAGGACCGGCACCCCCGCCCGGCCATTGAACGGCGCCGAGCTGCGCCACGCACTCCCCGTGATTCCGCTTCTCGTGCGCAAAAGCGACCCCTTCGTTGGTCCCGCTGTCGCCTCGTGCGCGCTCACGCTGGGTCGCGCTGGTCTGAGGCGTGTCCCCGAAGGCCGCGTCTTAGCTCGCGCAGTTTGCGAGCGTAGCGGCCGCAGGGGGCATGACTCAGATCAGCGCGACGGGCACAATCACCTGAACATCCGCATCCATGTGCGACCGTCGGGACCGACGTAGCCGCGGGTCATGCCCTCGGCATTGAAGGGCATGGCGACGTGGCCGCGGCTGTCGAGAGAGATGACGCCGCCCGTGCCGCCCGTGCGCTCGAGCACGCCCATGATCACCGAGTCGGCGGCGGAGGAGAGGGACTGGTTGTTGAATTGGGTGCGCGAACAGATCGAGTGTGCGATCGTCCAGCGGATGAAGTACTCGCCGTCACCCGTTGCGGATACGGCGCATGTCGGACTGGCATAAGTGCCGGCGCCGATGATGGGCACGTCGCCCACGCGGCCGTAGCGCTTGTTCGTCATGCCTCCGCTGGACGTCGCCGCGGCGAGACGACCCTGCTTGTCGAGCGCGACCGCGCCGACGGTGCCGAAGCGGAGCGTCGGGTCGGGAACGATGGCGGAGCCGCCTGGATTCGCCGCGCGGCGCTCGTCCTCGATCGCCTTGCGGAGCGAGCGCATGCGCCGCTCGGTGCGGAAATAGCTGGGATCCACGAATTCGATCCCTTGCTCCGCGGCGAAACGCTCAGCGCCGTCGCCGATCATCAGCACGTGCTTTGATTTCTCCATCACCGTGCGCGCGAGCGTGATCGGATTTTTTATCCGGTGCAGGCCGGCGACCGAGCCCGCGCGATACGTGTGTCCTTCCATGATCGCGGCGTCGAGCTCGTTGATGCTGTCGTTGGTGAACACCGCGCCTTTCCCGGCGTTGAACAGCGAGTCGTCCTCGAGAATTCGCACCGCGGCCTCGACGGCGTCGAGGCTCGACCCGCCGCGCGCGAGGATCGCGTGTCCGGCACGAAGCGCCTCGTGAAACGCGGCCTCCATGAGCGGAAGCTCGGCGGCGGTGTAGCTCGTGCGAGTGACACCGGCGCCGCCGTGGAGGACGAGACCCCATTCGAAGCGGGGATGCTCGTCATCAACTACCGGGACTACGGGCGCACGCGAGGCGGGCGCGCACGCGGCGACAACGAGGAGAAGAAGGGCGATTCGGCGCATGGCTGTGTGCTCCTTGGGGTACACGCGAATGATAGTTGCGGACGACAAAAAGGCGGAGCGCGTTGTGTGTGACTCGTTGAACCGTGGACCGTTAGGACGTGGACAGCGGGGGATGCCTGGGGGTGGCTCGGAGCAAGTGTCCTCGCAGCGCGCGTCTTAGCGAGCGACGCGCGTAGCGCGGAGCCAGCGTAGCGCGCGAAGAGGACACTTGCTCCGACCCACCCGCGCGAAGACACCTGCCCCGAACCACCGCGCGGGATACCTTTGACTGCTTATGGGCAAAATCCCCCAGGAACCGCGCGACCTGTCCGACGTTTACGATCCGACTTTCGTAGAATCGAAATGGCAGGAGCGCTGGCTCGTGAGCGGCACGAACCACACCGACCTCGCCGGTGCGGAGAAGCCGTACTACGCGCTGATGATGTTCCCGTATCCGTCGGCCGAAGGGCTGCACGTCGGGAATCTTTTCGCGTTCACGGGGAACGACATCTACGCCCGCTTTCAGCGGCTCCAGGGCTACGACGTCTTCGAGCCACTCGGCTACGACGCGTTCGGCATCCACTCCGAGAACTACGCGCTCAAGGTCGGCGAGCATCCGAGCGAGCTGATCCCGAACAACATCCGCAATTTCCGACGCCAACTGGAGCGTGCCGGGCTGATGGTGGATTGGCGCTACACGCTGTCCACCACCGACCCCGAGTACTACAAGTGGACGCAGTGGGTCTTTCTGCAGCTGCTCAAGCAGGGACTCGCGTACAAGAAGTCAGCCGCGGTGAACTGGTGCCCCAACGACAAGACGGTGCTCGCCAACGAGCAGGTGATCGCGGGCGCGTGCGAGCGGTGCGGCGCGATGGTCGAGCAGCGTCAGCTGGAGCAGTGGTTCTTCAAGATCAGCGACTATGCTCCACGACTGCTGTCCAACCTCGATGGCCTCGACTGGTCCGACAGCACGCGCACGGCGCAGCGGAACTGGATCGGGAAATCTACAGGCGCGGAGGTCGAGTTCAGGACCGATGTCGACGCGTCGATGTCGGTGAAGGTTTTCACGACGCGCCCCGACACGATCTTCGGCGCGACGTATCTTGTGCTCGCGCCCGAGCACCTGCTGGTGGACGTGGTCACGACGCGGGAGGAGTTCGAGTCCGTGCGCGCGTACCGCGAGCTGGCGGGTAAGCAGGACCTCGTGTCGCGGAAGACGAGCCGCGAGAAGACCGGCGTTTTCACGGGCAGCTACGCCACGAACCCCGCGACCGGGCAGCCGATCCCGATCTGGATCGCGGACTACGTCCTGATGGAGTACGGCACCGGCGCGATCATGGGCGTCCCGGGACACGACGAGCGCGACTTCGAGTTCGCTACGAAGTACGACCTTCCGATCGTGCGAGTTGTCGCGGGCGAAGGTCACGATGCGTCGATTCCGCTCGAGAGCGCGTTCGTCGACAACGACGACGCAGTGCTCGTCAACTCCGGCGAGTTCGACGCGCTGTCCGTCGAGGAAGGGAAGATGCGGATCACGGCGATGCTCGAAGCGAACGGCCACGGCCGCGCGGTGAACATCTACCGGCTGCACGACTGGTGTATCTCCCGGCAGCGGTACTGGGGCCCGCCTATCCCCATCATCTACTGCGACGGCTGCGGGACGGTGCCGGTCCCGGAGGAGAATCTTCCGGTGCTGCTGCCGTTCGTGAAGGACTTCAAGCCGGACGACAGCGGGATATCCCCGCTCGCGCGGCACGAGGAGTGGTACCGGGTGGCCTGCCCGAAGTGCGGCGGCAGCGCGCGGCGGGAGACCGACGTGTCCGACACGTTCCTCGACAGCGCGTGGTACTTTCTGCGCTACCCGAGCGTCGGAGTCGACGACCAGCCGTTCGCGCCCGGGATGACGAAGAAGTGGTTGCCCGTGGACTCGTACATCGGCGGCAACGAGCACGCGGTGCTGCACATGCTGTATTCCCGCTTCATCACCATGGTGCTGTGCGACGGCGGGCACATCGACTTCGAGGAGCCGTTCACGAAGTTCCGTGCGCACGGGATGATCGTGCGTGAAGGCGCGAAGATGTCCAAGAGCCGCGGCAACGTGGTGAATCCCGACGCGTACGTCGAGCAATGGGGCGCGGACACCTTCCGCACTTATCTCATGTTCCTCGGTCCATTCGAGGAGGGCGGCGATTTCCGCGACCAGGGAATCTCCGGCGTGCGCCGGTTCATTGAGCGCCTCTGGTCATCCGCGAGGTCCTGCGCAACCGACGGCGAGCCGGACGCAGGCGTTATGCGCAAGCTGCATCAGACGATTCGCAAGGTCGGCGAAGACATTCCCCGCCTGAGCTACAACACCGCCATCGCCGCGATGATGGAGTACATGAACGTGCTGCGGCGCGGTGAGCGCGTGCCGCACCGCGCGGAGGTCGAGCCCGTGGTGCAGCTCATCTCACCGTTCGCGCCGCACGTGGCCGAGGAGCTGTGGGAGCAGTTGGGCCACAAAGAGAGCGTGTTCGATTCCGGGTGGCCGGATTACGATCCGGCGCTTACCGCGGAAGACACGATCGAGCTTGCCGTGCAGGTCAACGGGAAGCTGCGCGGCACGTTGCAGGTTGCGCCGTCGATCACGCAGGACGCCACTCTCGAATTGGCGCTGGCCGAGCCCTCCGTCGCCAAGTTCGTCACAGGTACGCCCCGCAAGGTCGTGTTCGTCCCCGGGCGCCTGCTCAACATCGTCGTCTAGTCGCGGGGGTGACGCCGAGCGTGATGCCTACTCCAAACGCGATCCCGCCGGTGCGTGCTGGTGCGCGGCGCTTCACGATCTGACA
>JBKJKB010000133.1:0-7657 GCA_046597675.1 Gemmatimonadaceae bacterium | reverse complement strand
TACGACCTGCGTAACTGCTGCATTAAAAATACCGCACTGTCTTCCGTCTTGCGTAGGTCGCATCCAGAAGCACCCCGGCAATGTCGCCGGGTGCCGTACGACACACCCAGGAGGTTTCATGGCTGGATCAGTACTGCCGCGCAGGAAGTGGGCGGCGCCCGCGCTTGTAGCGGTCTTCGGGGTCGCTGCGCTGATCGCCGGACAGGCGCTCGCGTCGGATCACCAGGACACGCCGGAAGTCGAGCTGAATCCGAGAATGGACATCAATGATGTCTACGCATTCCCGGGCTCGAGCTCGGATCGCATCACGCTCGTCCTGACGACTTCGTCTCCGATCGCGGGACAGAATGCGTCGTTCGACCCGAATCTGCTTTACCAGTTCAAGATCGACAACACGGCGGATGCCAAGGAGGACCTCGTCATCCAGGTCACGTTCGACGAGGGAACCGGCGCGTCTCAGCAGGTCACGGTGCGTGGACCAGTGGCTCCGGCATCTCAGGGTACCGCCAACACGCTGGTCAACGGAGGCACCGTAGTCCGTGGATCGGTCGGAAGCGCTTTCGGCTCCAGCACCGGCACGCAGGTTTTTGCCGGGTTGCGCGCGGATCCGTTCTTCATCGATCTCGAACAATTCTTCAAGATTCTTCCGGACCGGCGTCCCTCGACGGGACCGCTGTCAACGCCGTCGACACAGACGGCTACCGCGTTCCGTACGCCAGGCGTGGATCTGCTGCGCCCTTTCAATGCACTCGCCATCGTAGTCGAGCTTCCCAAGGGACAGCTCCAGGCGTCCACGGCCGCGGATGCGAAGTTCGGGCTCTGGTCAACAATCAGTCGCTGAGGCGAATATGACTCAATCAAACTCACGCTTTAATGGAGCTTTTCTGCGCCGTGCGTGCGGCGCCGTTCTGGTCGTAATGGTTGTTGCCGCGTGCGACGACGACAACATCACCGATCCCAACACGACCCGCGTATTTAATCAGATCGAGCGACTGGGAAATCCGCTGGTCAGCGAAGTGTTCTTTCCGAAACGTGACCACGGCCTCCACAACACCAAGGGACCGGAGTCCGATCCGTTGACCATGGCAGCCGGCGGCACGGACGTTCCAGGCCACATTCGGACATTCGTCGCGTCGTTCGGACGAAGCACGACGATCCAGAATACGCTCGCCACGGTTCTTTCGCCTGACATGTTGCTGGTGTTCCCGAACCGCGCGGGTAATACCGCCGGCTGGCTGACGTGGGCGCTCGCGAATGGGTACGGCGGGCGGAAGCTTTCCGATGACGTCGTCGATGCGGGGCTGGCCGCCGTGTTCGGCACGTTGGTCGATCCAAATGCCGGTACAGTGCCTGGACTTACGTCGGATAATGTTCCGGCAACGGTTCGCAGCTTCGGAACCGCGTTTCCGTATCTGGAAAACCCCCGTCCGTAATGCAGCACGTTGACACACCGTCGGTTCGCGTTGCGGGGGTAGAAGCACTTCCCCGTAACGCGAGCCGTCGGCGCAGGTTTGTTCACATTTTCACTGTTGCTGTTCCGGCATTGATCGCAGCCGCACTCTGGCTCGGAGCCCGCCAGGTGCTCGACCGGCGTGCACAGGTCACCGAGCGTGAGCGTCTGGCCCAGGCCGCGGCGGTCGACAGGCAGTCACGGGACGATCAGATCCGCGTCTGGAGCGTGGCGCTGAATACGGACCCGAACAGCGCGCTCGCGCTGGCGCAGCTTGCCGCGCTCAACGTGCAGAAAGCGCGTGAAACCGGTCAGGAGACCTACTATCCGGTCGCCGAAGAAATGGCGCGGAGGTCATTGACGCTCCGGACCCACCGAAACGCCAGGACGTACGTGGTGCTGGCCTCCACGCTGCTGGCACAGCATCGGTTTTCCGAAGCTCGCGACGCGGCCGCAGCCGCGTTCGCGCTGGAGCCGGAAGTGGTTCAATACAAGGCGCTGCTCGCTGAGATCGACATGGAGCTCGGAGACTACGGCGCGGCGGCCCAGGGCTTCACGGGGCTCGCGGCGTATCGCACCCACCTTTCGATCGGGCCGCGGCTGGCGCGGTGGGCCGAGGTTACCGGCAAGCCCGCAGCCGCTCGCGGAATGCTTCAAGAGTTGGTATCGGAGGCTGAGCAGCGCCGTGATCTGCCCCGCGAGCAGCTCGCGTGGTTCAATTTCCGTCTCGGAGACCATTACCGTCGTCACGGCAGCCCGCGCCGCGCGCGCGCCTCACTCTCTCGCGCACTGGCAGTGAACCCGGGGGATTACCGCGCGCACAAGGCGTTGGCGGAGCTGGATCTGGCGCTCGGCGGGACGAAATCGGCGCTGAAGCACGCCCGCTCAGCCGTATCGGGGAGCAGGACGCCGGAGACGTTGCTGGTACTGTCGGGCGCGTTTCGGGAGTCGGGAGATTCAGCGGCAGCTCGCACGATCGAATCCGGGGTGGCGACCATCATCGGGGCCGACGGCGGTTCGTTCGAACGCGCGTGGCATGCCTACCGGCTGGATTGGGGGATCGCCGCAGACGAGCTGGTGCCGCTGCTCGACCGCGAAGTCCGTGAGCGAGCCGATGTCCAGGGCTATGATCTGCTCGCGTGGGCGTATTACAAGTCCGGCAGAATTCCTCAAGCGCGCGCGGCCATATCAAGCGCACTGCGCACGGGCACGTCAGACGCGACCGTTTGGTATCACGCCGGAACCATCTTCCATGCGTCTGGCGATTCGATGCGCGCGAGCGCGTATCTGCGAAGGGCGCTGGAGTTGAACCCCGCGTTTCACCACCGCCACGCCCGCACCGCGCGATCGTTGTTGAAGTCCACGACCAGGCAAGCGGCCGCCGGCTAGCCCGCCGGCCGGCCTGCGGACTGGCTGTACGCCAGCGCGATATGTAGTTTCGCTGGCGGAGAGTTGGACCGCCCGACCACCAGAGGGGAGATGATGCGAATGAAGCACGTGATCACCGCGGCCGCCGCCGTTCTTATTCCTGCGGCCGCAGCGGCGCAGACCCAACGAGTGGAGGTTCTTCCGCCCGCGCAGCAGATCGCGCTCGCGGTGCTTCCCGCGCCCGCGGGTTTCCGCGAAGCATCGACCATCCTCGGCTACCGTCCCGACGGCCAGCTCGTTCGCCTGCGGTTGGGCGACAACGGAATCATCTGCCTGGCCGACGATCCGAGAGAGGCACGGTTTCACGCGTCCTGTTATCACGAATCGTTGGAGCCCTTCATGGCCCGCGGACGCGAGATCCGGCTCAGATACGGGAACAAACGCGAGGTGAGCGACAGCTTGCGCCTCGCCGACATCCGCGCCGGCAGGATCAAGATGCCCACTCACGCCGTCCTCTACCAGATTTTCGCGGCGAGCGACAGTGTGGACGTGGCCACCGCCACGATAAAGAGCCCATCGTATCTGGATGTGGTCTACATGCCGGGCGCGACCACCAAGTCCACCGGCTTCACGACCGACGCATTGCGAGGCACGCCTTGGTTGATGTACCCGGGGAAGCCCTGGGCGCACATCATGATCGTTCGATAGCTGACAGCTGGCCGCTGAAGGCTTAGTGGTCCAACCTCAACGCCTGCGCCGCGCGGACTTCCGGTAGCGTCGGGTCGAGGGCGATGGCACTGTCGAGGGCCTGGTTGAACAGGGCCATGCGGGATTCGTCCGACTGGTCCAGTGTCGCCCACCAGAAGCGTGCTTCCGCGAGCTTCGCGAACGCCTGTGCATAGCTCGGGTCCAGTCTGATCGCCTCCTCGAACGCTTCGATCGCCGGTGCGAGAAACGGAGCATTCGCGCTGTCCTGCCGCGAGCGCCGGTAATAGTCGAGCCCGCGCATGTAAGCCTCGCGCGCGGCCGGGACGGTCGTGGTGCTGGTTTGTGGTGTGGGGCCGCCCGCACTGTCTGACGCAGGGCGGGACATGTAGTTGAGTAGCGCCAGTCCCAGGGAAGTCGCGATCAGCAGCCCGATGACCACGCGGCTCATCCACTGCGGCCGGGCGGATCGCGCGGCGAGCGTAGCGCTCACAGGGGCGTTCGGCGACATCCGGTCCAGATCGTCCACGATCTGCTCCGCCGTCTGCGGGCGGGCCGCGGGATCCTTCTCCATGCACTGCATCACCAGCGCGGCGAGCGCCGGCGGCACGTCCTCGCGCTGGCTCGCGAGTGGCGGCGGTGTCTTGGTCAGATGCGCCGTGATCGCTTCGCGGTGTGAACCTGACGGGAACGGTGTGTGTCCCGCCAGGAGATGGTACGCGGTAACGCCGAGCGAATAGATGTCGGAGCGGTGGTCCATCGCCGGGTCGGCAGTGGCTTGCTCCGGCGAGATGTAATCGGGGGTACCCAACGACGTCCCGGCGACAGTGAGCGTCGAATCGCCATGATCGTCGTCCGCTTCGCGGGAGGACGACAACGCTTTGGCGACACCGAAGTCGGTCACCATCGCCGCGCCACCGGACAGGAGAATGTTCGCGGGCTTGATGTCTCTGTGCACCACTCCTTCTTCGTGCGCGCGAGCCAGAGCGCACGCGACATCCCGCAGGATACGGATCGCGCGCCGCACGTCGATGCGCTCACCGCGCTCGAGCAACGTGCGAAGCGACTCGCCCCGGACGAACGGCATCGTGAAGTACGGCAGGCCATCGGCTTCTCCAGCCGTGAGCACGGTCACGATGTTCGGATGCTGCAGCCGCGCGGCGAGCGCGATCTCGCGCCGGAACCTGCTGATCGAGATTCCCGCGGCCAGCTCGGGAAGCAGGAGCTTCACGACGACTTCTCTGCCTAGAGAGCGGTCGTGCGCCAGGAAGACGCGGGACATTCCGCCGCCCCCGAGCTCGCGTTTCAGCTCATAGGTGGAGCCAAGCGACGCGGCCAGCGTGTGCGTCAGCTGGTCGGAATCCGGCATCCGCGGATCGGAAGATTTCACGGCTACAAGCTACAACGTTGGGGGCACGGCGCTGTCGCGCGTCAGCCGGCCGACTCCGACCGCAGCTGCCGCTTCAGGTTCACCAGCGCCGTGCGAGCGTGCCTGGCCGCGTCCGAAGACGGGTACGTGGCGATCAGGCGCCGCAGCTCCGACACGGCAGCGTCCGCATTGGGCAGCGGGCCCATATACAGATCGATGAGGCGGTTGGTCGCGTACATGTGGTCGGAGGGGGAGACTTTCGGGAGTTTCTGCACGTCACGGTAGAGCTCGCTGGCCCGGTTCGGATTCCCATGCTTGGCGTTCAGATCTGCCGCACGGAGAAGAACGGTCGGGCCGCCCGTTCCTTCGGCTGCATGGCGCTCGAAACTGGCGATTGCCTCCGCGTAGTTTCCCCGGGCAAGCAGCGACTCCTCGTACGAGAACGTTTCCTCGTAGGTCCCCTGCGGCTGGATGAACGCGCTGAACGATGCGCCCGCGACCCTGCTGATCCCGATAATACCGAACCAGCTCAGCAGACCCACGCCAACTCCCCCAAGAAGCCCGCCGAGGACCGGGCTAAACCCGTGCTCCATGGCGTAGCGCGCGCCGCCGTACACTCCGAAGAGTCCGCCCGCGATGGTCGCGCCGCGGAACGCGTTGTAATAATCCGCGGCCTCGGCGCCCAAACGGTCGAACAGGGTGCGGCGGTACGCCATGCGTCTCCTTCTGGCCGGAATCGGAGGCCGGCCGTAGGTTGAACGGAAACCAACCCCGGGAAATATGGGCTTCTCCCTCTTCGACTGGCTGATCGTAGCCGCTTATTTCGTTCTCACCATCGCGATCGGGTTTTATTTTACGCGCCGCGGTGGGTCGAGTATGAGTGAGTACTTCACCGCAGGCGGGAATGTCCCGTGGTGGCTCGCGGGGGTCTCGATGGTCGCGACGACGTTCGCGGCTGACACCCCGCTCGTCGTCACGGGCCTCGTCGCGTCGCGCGGCGTAGCGGGGAACTGGCTGTGGTGGAACATGGTGATGAGCGGAATCCTCACTGTTTTCTTCTTCGCGCGTCTCTGGCGGCGTGCGGGCGTCCTGACCGACGCAGAGCTTGCCGAAGTGCGCTACGGCGGAAAGCCCGCGTCTTTCCTGCGCGGATTCCGCGCCCTGTACCTCGCCATTCCAATCAACCTTATCATCCTCGGCTGGGTCACCAAGGCGATGGTGACGATTCTGTCGATCTCTCTGGGAATTTCACCGTGGATCGCGGTCGGAATCTGTTTCGTGATCACAGTTGCCTATGCCGTAGCCGCCGGGCTGTGGGCTGTACTATGGACCGATTTTTTCCAGTTCATCATCATGATGACGGCGGTCATCATTCTGGCGTGGTTCGCGGTCGATGCCGTCGGCGGGATCGGCGCGCTGCGCGCGGGAGTCACGGCGCATTTTGGCAGCGAGACGGCCGCGCTCTCCGTCCTTCCGGTGAAAATTGGCGAGAACGGGATCATGGCGTACGCGTGGATGCCGCTGCTCGCCCTGACTGTCTTCCTTTCGGTGCAGTGGTGGGCCGCCTGGTATCCCGGCGCGGAGCCCGGAGGCGGCGGGTACATCGCGCAGCGAATCTTCTCGGCGAAGACCGAACGCGACGGTGTCCTCGCGACGCTTTTCTTCCAAGTGGCTCACTACGCGATCCGACCGTGGCCGTGGATCCTGACCGGGCTCGCGACGGTGATTTTGTATCCGAACCTCGAGAACCGCGAGCACGGATACGTGCACGCATTCATGGACTACCTGCCGTCGCCGTGGCGCGGCCTGATGCTCGCCGGATTCGCCGCCGCATACATGTCCACGGTGGCGACGCAGCTCAACTGGGGCGCGTCGTATCTCATCAATGATTTCTACAAGAGATTCCTGAAGCCAGGCAGGGACGAGAAGCACTACGTCAACGCCGCGCGCATCGCGACGGTATTTCTCTTTGCAGCCTCGCTGCTCGTTACGTGGCAGATCGAGACGATCGAGAGCGCGTGGAGATTCCTGCTGGCGATCGGCGCCGGCTCCGGACTCGTGCTGATCCTCCGGTGGTACTGGTGGCGGATTAACGCGTGGTCGGAGATCAGCGCGATGACCACCTCGTTTATCGTGTCGCTGTTCGCATTCGCGTACGTCCGGCCGCGGTTCGCGGCGGAGGATCCGAACGGCGACGCGTGGGTGATGCTGACCACCGTCGCTGTCAGCACGGTAGTCTGGGTGGCAGTCACGTTGGCGACGAAGCCCGAGTCGGATGCGACGCTCGACGCGTTCTACCGCCGCGTGAGACCGGGCGGCCCGGGTTGGGTGACGATTTCCACGCGGCTCGGCTTCGGGCGCGAGAAGATTCCGGGCGGAGCGCTCGCCTGGAGCAACTGGCTCGCGGGTGTGATCGCCGTGTACGCGTCGCTGTTCGGGATAGGCAAGCTGGTCTTCCTCGAGTTCGGCAGCGGGTTGATTATGCTGCTCATCGCCGGCCTCGCATTCTCGTGGATAGCGCGATCGTTCAGGAACGAGCCCGATCCGCCGGCGGAGATCATCCGTCTCGAGGAAGAGCGCAGAGCAGCGGCCTGAGCGGAAGGCTTACTCCGTAAGAACCTTCGGGTCGCCGAGGGCGATGCCGCTCACCGCGCTGTCCCGGCCGAGCACTTCGCGCACGAAGCTGGTCCACCATTCG
Source organism: Gemmatimonadaceae bacterium (assembly GCA_046597675.1). Taxonomy (GTDB): domain Bacteria; phylum Gemmatimonadota; class Gemmatimonadetes; order Gemmatimonadales; family Gemmatimonadaceae; genus JACDCY01. The sequence continues at coordinate 67 of JBKJKB010000133.1, read as the reverse complement.
GCCTGGGGATCGCGGTCGCGGTAGGCGTCGAGCGCCGCCCACGTTTTCTCGTGGATCTGCTGCGACC
>JBKJKB010000356.1:0-3819 GCA_046597675.1 Gemmatimonadaceae bacterium | reverse complement strand
GCGTCGTTGCTGGGGGTTGAGGCGATGCGCTTGATCAGCCATTCCATGGCCGAAGTCGAAGGCATCTGGTGGAGTCCCCGGCGGAGGGTGTAGACGTGGTCCAGCTGCTCGGGACGGAACAGTTTTTCCTCCCGCCGTGTGCCGCTCGTCCCGATGTCGATGGCCGGGAAAATCCGTTTTTCCGCGAGCGTCCGATCGAGCTTGATCTCGCAGTTTCCCGTGCCCTTGAACTCCTCGAAGATGACGTCGTCCATGCGCGATCCCGTCTCGACGAGCGCGGTCGCGATGATCGTGAGCGACCCGCCTCCGTGCTGCTCGGCGACTGCGCGGGCCGATCCGAAAAACGCTTTCGGTTTCGCCATCGCCGTGGCGTCGAGTCCGCCTGACAGCGTACGGCCGGTGCCTCGCTCGACCGTGTTGTGCGCGCGCGCGAGACGCGTGATGGAATCGAGCACGATCACGACATCACGGCCGAGCTCCACGAGACGGCGCGCTCTCTCGAGCGTGATCTCGGCGACGTCGGTGTGACGGTTCGCTGGCATGTCGAAGCTGGATGCGACGACTTCGCCGTAGCCCCAGGTGATCATCTCGCTGACTTCTTCGGGGCGCTCGTCTACGAGCAGTACGAGGAGCACTGCCTGGGGATGATTGATCGCGACGCCCTCTGTGATCGCCTGCAGAAGCATCGTCTTTCCCGCTCGCGCGGGGGCGACGATCAGCGCGCGCTGACCGTAGCCGATGGGCGCGATGAGGTCGATTGCGCGGCGGGTGACTTCGGGACCGCCCTTGGCCGGCTTGCCTGTCTCGAGCTTGAGTTTCCGATCCGGGTAAGAGGCCGTGAGCGAGCCGAAATCCGGCCGCCTCGCCACTTCCACGGGGTCAGAGTCGTTGATCGTTCTGACCTCGACTACTACCGCGCGATTGCGGTGGTCACGCCCAGTCGTCGCATTGATCTCGTCGCCACGGCGGAGCGCCAGCTGGCGGACGATGTGGCCGGGAACGTACGGGTCAGTCGGGTCTGGGAGATAGCTGTTGGCGGCGCGTCTGATGAACCCGTTGTCGCGCTGGGGGTCGAACCATCCCGTGATCTCGCCGTCGGCTATGACGGGCGCGGACGGCTGCTGATCCTGCTGCTGTTGCTGTTGCTGCTGTTGCTGTTGCGGCTGCCGGTCGCGGCGCGGACCACCGCGCCCCCGCCTGCCATGCCGCGGGTTTGGTCCGCGGCGCCCGTTCCGGCGTGTCTCGTTGTCGTTGCCGGATCCCTGCTGTTGCCGCTGATTGCCTCCCGACTGCCGGCCGCGGGGTCGGTCCTGCTGCTCCTGGCCGGAGGGATTGTTTCGCTCGGGATTGTCGCTCGGAGAGGGAGAGCCTGGGCGCTCGCCGGATTGCTCCTGCACTGCGGGCTCTGCTCTCGGCTGGTCCGGCGCGGACGGTGGCTGCGGATTCGTGTTGTCTGGATCCATGGATCGTGAAGCGGGGTTATTGCTCCCGGTTCCGGTGCCTGGGCGCCGGACGGGCGTGGTCCCTCGCAAGCGGCAAACGCCGCCGAGGTGTTGGTTCGTTCTGGGGCTGCTGCTTGTCGGAAAAGATCTCGCGGCTTATGAAGCCATACGGCATTGCCGTAGCACCGCGGGAATCAAACGGTCGCAGGGAGTAGCGGGGAACTCACGCGGCTTACCGCGACCTGCTTTGGATACTTTCTAGATAGACGCGCCTAAACGAGCGCTGTCACACAATTAATGCTAGTGGTGATTGCAGGTAATGTAAAGCAATGGGCTGGTTTCGGGATCCCGGTTGGATTGTTCCCGACGTTTATCTTGCGCGGCGATGACTGACTCCGCCAACGTCGCTGTAGTAATTCGTGAGGCCGTGGCCCGCTACAAATCTGACGGCGAGATGGGGCCACTGCAGGAAGTCCTGGCCGCGCTCCCGGAAACCGCGCCGGCGGTACTCGCCGAGGCCGTGGAGCCGTACCGCGACATGCCCGAGGTCGCAGGGCCGGTGTACGAGCGGATCGTTGCGGCCGAGTCGGAGAACGCGCGCGCGCTGGTCATTCTCGCGAACGCGTACTGGCTGAGCGGGCGCGGGCCGGACGTCGTGGGCGAGCTCGCGACGCGAGCGATCGCGGCCGACGCGACGAACCGCGGCGCGTGGCATCTGTGGGCGCTGGCCGAGGGGAATCCGCGCGAGCGCACGTCGCGCTGGAAGCAGGTGGCGGCGCGATTTCCAGACGATCTTCTCGCGCGCGCGAATCTCGCGGACAACGCGGCCGCGCTCGCCGGCGCGGAGCAGGATTACGAGGCGCTCGATCTCGCGATCGGCAGTTACGAGGAGCTGCTGGAAAAATCCGAGATTCCGGAGCAGCGCGAAGCGCTGGGTAAGGCGATCGCTACTCTCAAAGAGTGGCGGTTCTAGAGCTTTATATCGCCGCCGGGATCTTTCGGCGATCGCGCGGTCGAGCCAACCTGCCGCGCCGACCGGTCCATCGCAGCGCGTGTTGCGTCCCGGTCCACGACGATGCTGAGCCGGGATTCCTCCCCCGACTCAGCGACGTCGTGCTTGACCGTCAATACGTCTCCCTCTTTCGTTCCGCGGGGCAGCAGCCACTTCGGCAGCTGCACCGTGTGCTTGCCGTCGACTTCGATCGAGGCGACAGACTCCTCGATCGAATCGACCACCCAGCGGTACTGTTTCGCGCTCATCCGTTACAGTGACGAGCAAGCCGACTGCGACGAAGTCGCGTCGGTGGACCCGTTCGTCGAAGCGGAGCCCTTCGACACGCTCACGGTGTAACCCCCGCCCGCCGTGCCCGGCGTACGGAACGTGATCGTGCCGTTGTTGTCGGTGCGATACCACGGCTTGCCGTACTGCGAGAACAGGGTCTTGGTCTGATTGTGCACGTGCCCGTACGTGTTGGTCGCGCCGACGGAGAAGGTCACCCAGTCCGGATTCAACAGATCCACATACCGGCTGCGCACGCCGTTGCAGCTGCCATGATGATCGGCCTTCAGCACGTTGACCTTCATCCCCGGGCTCACATCGTAATTGGCGCCGATGTCGAACCACTCGATCGCCTCGTGCTCGCCGTCGCCCGCGAACCACATCGAGAAGGATGCGGAGTCCGGCCCGACCAGCTTGACGGGAGTGGACCGGTTGTTGGGAGTAGTGCCGTTTGGATTCGGTCGCAGGATGTGAAGCCTGGCTCCACCGTTCATGGTCACAGTGCATAACACCGCGCCGTTGGCGCAGGGGTCATCCGTATCGCGGTAGATCAGCTGGCCCCGGGACTCGCGTGCCATGACCGAATCGCGCAACTCCGCGAGCGACACCGTGGAATACACGTTCTTGTTCTCGAAAAAATACCGGACGGTGATTCCGCGCGATGTGCGGAACAGCTCGCGCAGGCCGGACAGGTGATCGAAGTGCTCGTGGGAGAGGATGACGACGTCTATCGTGGTGTTGTTGAGCCCGAGCGAGTCGAGCAAGACGCCGAAACGCGTCTGATCCGGACCGCCGTCGATGATCACCTTGCTGGTACCGTTGGTGATCAGCGTAGCGTCGCCCTGGCCGATGTCCAGCACGCGAACGACGACCTCCGACGCACCGCCTGGTGGTGGCGGCGGCGGGGGAGGCGGTGGTGGGGGCGCCATGTACCCGTCGTTCACCTTGCCGGGAGTCGCTTTGTCCCCCTTGCTCGTCAGAGTGGTCTGAGTGGTCCAGTTGGTTCCCTTGGCGTCGAGATTGTCGCCCAGCGGGTCTTTGACGCCCCGGGCCGCACCCGACGGCATCGTGCTCGCCCAGGCGACGGAGTCCACCAGG
>JBKJKB010000296.1:0-4498 GCA_046597675.1 Gemmatimonadaceae bacterium | reverse complement strand
ACGACTTCCTGCACGGCGTCGAGGTTGAATGTGAAGGCTGGGCGCTGCCCGCCACGTTGCTCGCCGAAGAACGGATTGTTGAAGTCGGCGCCGTCCACCGACACGTTGTTGTGAATTCCGCGCTGTCCGGCCACGGACAGCTCATCGCCGTCGGGACCCTGAACGATCGCCACGTTCGGCGTGAGCAGCGTCAGGTTGAGGTAGTTGCGGCCGTTGTTCGGTAATCCGGAGACGACTTCAGCAGAAAGCCTCGTCGCGGCCTCCGTCTGGGTGGGGTCCACAAGCGGACGAACGCCCTCCACGACCACGGTTCCGAGCGTCGTGGCCTGACGCGCCATGGCGATATCCATGTCGACGGCCTGGCCAAGACCCACCCGAAGCGACGGACGACGGACTGGAGCCATCCCGAGGGAACGAACGTTCACCTCATACGTGCCTACCGGGAGCAGCGTCGCCGCGAAAGATCCCCGGCTGTTGGTCGTGATCGTTCGCTCGAAATTCGTCGCGAGGTTGCGGACAGTCACGCTCGCGCCGACGACGGGCGCGCCCGACGAGTCGGTCACGACTCCGCGGATGACTCCGGTGGTGGCCTGTGCCTGGGCGCGAAGGTCGTTTGGCAACAGTGCCAGGCATGCGAGGAGGGACACGACAGCGGTGCGGGACACGGCGGTCAGCATTGTTGGTCAACCTCGGACCATGGGTGAGTTGGCGCGGGGCAACGTTGCGCATGAAGGTTGAGTCTCGCAAGGGCACCGTGTGTCACGAATTCATGCTCGGGCCCGCGATTCAAACGTTCCTGAATCAGCTATGCCCGAGCACCCGGTGCGGTTTGTACGGAGCCTCGAGCCGCGCGATCTCTTCCGTCGACAGTTCCAACTCGACGGCACTGATCGCGGCATCGAGATGGCTCGCCTTCGACGTACCGATGATGGGCGCGATCACCGCCGGCTTGGACAGCAGCCATGCCAGGGCGATCGCCGCGGGCGCGATGCCGCGCTCGCTTGCGACTGTCTTGACCGCCTCCACGACGTCCCAGTCGCTGCCCTCCGTATAGAGGGAATGTCCGTACTCGTCGGTCCGCGCGCGCTCTGTGGAGTCGCGGTCGTCGAGCGAGCGGCGGGCGCCGGCGAGCAACCCCCGCGCGAGCGGCGACCACGGGAGCAACCCTACTCCCTCCGCATCGCAGAGCGGATTCATCTCGCGCTCCTCCTCGCGGTACAGGAGGTTGTAGTGGTTCTGCATCGTGACGAAGCGCGCCCAGCCATTGCGCTCCGACGCGCTCAGCATCCGCGCGAACTGCCATGCGTACATGGAGCTGGCGCCGACGTACAGCACCTTCCCCGAGGACACGAGGTGGTCCAGCGCCGCGAGCGTCTCCTCGATGGGCGTCTTGCCGTCCAACCGGTGTATCTGGTAGAGATCTATGCGCTCGAGCCCGAGCCGGCGGAGGCTCGCCTCGCACCCCTGGATTATGTGCTTGCGCGACAGACCGCCCATATTGGGGCCGTCGGTCATCGGCCAGTACACTTTTGTGGCGACGACCACTTCGTCGAGCTTCGCCATGTCGCGCAGGGCGCGGCCGGTGATCTCCTCGCTGACGCCGAGCGAATACATGTCCGCCGTGTCGAAGAAGTTGATGCCGCTTTCGATCGCCTTCTTGAAGATCGCTCGCGCTTCGCTTTCTTCGACCACCCATGGGCGCCATTTCTTGCTGCCGAACGTCATGCATCCGAGACAGATGCGCGATACAGAGGCACCGGTGGCGCCGAGCGGTACGTATTTCATACTGGGTAAGTATAGGGTTTGTGGTTGTCACCTATTCCGCCCGCGTCGTCATCCGGTGAATTTGAACCGATGAATCAGACGGAAACCGCGGGGCATTTTCTCGACCTCGCGTCCTGGAACCGCAGGCAGCACTTCGATCTCTTCAGGGGCTTCGAAAACCCTTTCTTCAGCGTCTGCGTGGACGTTGACGCGACCGCGTTGTGGGAGACGTGCCAGGGGGCCGGCTCCCCCTCCTTTTACATCGCTACGCTGTTCCGGTCGCTGCGCGCGGCTAATGACTCAGAAGCTTTCCGCATGCGCATCCGCGGCGACTGCGTCTGGGTGCACGACAGCGTGCGCGCGAGCGCGACGGTCCTGCGTGACGACGAGACTTTCGGGTTCGGAATCTTTCCTCCCGCGCCGAGCTTCGCCGATTTTCAAAATCATCCCGCCGGTGAGATGCGCAGGGCAAAGCAGCCGCATCCGCTGGAGATCCCGCACCCCGGGGAGGACGACCTCATCTATCACTCCAGCCTGCCATGGATGCGCTTCACCGCGTTCACCAACGCGCTCAACGGCGGAAGCGATTCAGTGCCGCGCATCGTCTTCGGGAAGTGCACGGAACACAGCGGTCGCTGGCTGCTGCCTGTCGCTGTGGAGGTGCATCATGCGCTGGTGGACGGCCTGGACGTCGCGCGTTACCTCGAGCGCTTCGAAACGGGCCTGAGCCCTTAAGCCCGCAAAAAAGCGAATCAGCCTGTTGGCCGATTCGCTTCAGTTGCCCCTCCTGGGCTCGAACCAGGACTCTTCTGATCCAGAGTCAGACGTGTTGCCAGTTACACTAAGGGGCAGTACACCGCTTAATTTTCATTTCACGGTGAGCCTGAAGTTTACCCGCTCCCGCTCTCGCTTTCAACCCTGCCGCCCCTGTCGCTCCCTTTCAACGCCCGGCACGTCGCCCGCGTCAGCCTCCTCACGCTCCTCGCCGCATGCGGGCAGGCTCCCGCCGCCTTCGGTCCCACCCCGGACAGCGCACGCGCGAACGCCTCCGAAATGCTCGGCGCATTCGCCACGCGCTTCACCAACGTCCGACGCATCGGCACACTCGACCACGCGCACGATCAGCTCGTGCGCCACGCGCTCTTTCCCTCGCGACTGATCGACGACACCACCATCTGGCAGGGCGCGCGATCCGGCGCAACGCGCAGGCTGTCGGTCTACGGCACGCGGGTCGGTGGACTCTACCTCCTCGCGGCGCGACCCGTCGCGCCCCATCCGCAGCGCGCTGGCGACATCCGCATCAACACGTCGCTCGGCCGGCTCGCCGAGTCCGAGTACCAGTGGGAAGCCACGTCGGAGCTCGGACTCGGTACGCTGACCTCGGCGGATTTCTTTCGGGGGCTGCGCGCCGGCTTCGCGGAGCTCGAATCGCGCAATGAGGACGCTACGCGCGCGGAGTATCGCGGCTCGCTCCCGCGCTCGACAGCCGCACTGGGGACGCTGTTCTCCATCGATTCCATCCGATCGCTGAAGCGGAACGACGGGTCCACCGCGCACACTATCGTGAGTCGCATGCACCCGGAACGGGTGACGAAGACGTATCCGGCGTTCGGCAAATACATCGAAAAGTATGTGCGTCCGTCCAGCTACCATCTCACACTCACCGATCGTACGGGTGCACAGTGGTTCGACGCGAAGACGGGTAAGGATCTGCTCACCCTTCGCTTGAGAACGCGTAACGGCGATCTGCTCCCGCTGGACGGCCCTGCGCGTACGCTCCCGGATTCGTTACGGCTCCGCGCCGACTTCAAGGTGCACATTCTCTTCTTCGACGTCGGCATGAGCGGGATGGACGCCGACGTCGAACTGGTGCGGACAGCGCATGAGCAGGGACTGGCGATCCGTTTTCGCAGCGAGCCGAAGTGGCACTTCCCGCTGGCGGTCAACCGACTGATTCGGACGCCCCTGCGCCGTCCCTTCGCGAACGAAGGCGCGCTCTTCCGCGTCACCGTTCGCGACAGCCTCGGCGCACAGACGGTCGTCTCGCGCACCGTGCGCATGGCGGTTCAGGAGAGCGCGATCCTCCGCTGGCTCGCCCGGCTCAATCGCGCGGCAGCGGATGACTTCACCACCACCGCCGACGTCGAAAGCAACCGCTTCATGAGCAACGTGTTCGGGGCGCTGCGCGATGACGTGCGGGCGGTGCGCGCCGTCTCGATACCCGCTGACGGGGACTCGAGCCGCTAACTCGGGGCCGAGGCCATTACCGCAGCAAACTCCTTCAGCGTCTGCACATGCAGCGCGACCACCTTGCTCACGGGTGTCTGATATCCGCCAGCAAGATTGGTGACGACCGGCACTTCCATCCGCGCGCACACGGTGAAGACGGTCCGGTCACGCTCCGCCATCTGCTCGGTGGTGAGGACGCCGCCCAGTAGGTCGTCGATGTGCGGATCGGCACCCGCCTGGTAGATCGCGACGCCACATCCCTTGATGGTCGTCGCAACGATCTCCGGCAGTCGCACCAGCCAATCAACCGCGCGTGACGGATCGTCATCCGCGTCTCCGAAGGTGTAGTGCGACACCCACTCCCGCGATCCGGTGCGCTCGATGATGTCCTCGGTACCGTCGCCGAAATGATGGTCGCAATCCAGAATCGCCACGCGGGCCAGGGGACGCTCGGCACGCAACGCCTGCGCCGCGACCATGAGCCCATTGAACATGCCGAATCCAT
>JBKJKB010000262.1:0-2980 GCA_046597675.1 Gemmatimonadaceae bacterium | reverse complement strand
CACGAACATCTACGCGCGCGAAGAACACCGGCGTCGATCGATGCTTGCCGAAGATGCGGTCGCCGTAGTTTGCGGCTTTGGAGCGTACGGCTACGAGCTCGCCCTCCGGGGCCTGGTCAATACGCTGCGCGATCGTGGCTGACGCGCGCGAGCGGCGCATCGCTGCGCTTCGGGACGACATAGCCGGTGACCTCGACGCCATGCTGGTGACGAGTCTTCCGAACATCCGGTACCTGACCGGCTTTTCGGGAACCAGCGCGCTGCTCCTCGTCACGCAGCGCGAGCTGTTTCTGATCACCGACTTTCGTTATGCCACCCAGGTGACCGAAGAGGTCGGCGATCTGGCAAAGGTCCGGATCGAGCCGGTCAGTCTGTGGAACGGACTCTGGGCGATCCTCGCGACAGTCGCGAATGCGACGGCCGTCGGTTTCGAATCCGGGCACATCGTTCACCGCGATTTCCAGCGGCTGCTCGAAAACAGCGGCGGGGGAACTCGTCAGTGGCGTTCGAGAGTGAACGCGGTCGAGCGACTGCGCGAGTCCAAGGACGCGCAGGAGGTCGAGCTGATCCGGCGCGCGGCTGCGATCGCCGTCGAAGCGCTCGAGCGAACGATCCCCCAGCTCACGGCGGGGATGACCGAGCTGCAGGTGGCTGGAGTGCTGGAGAAAGCGCTGCGCGACGCGGGGAGTGAAGGCTTCCCGTTTCCGTCCATCGTCGCTTCCGGGCCGCGCGCTGCATTGCCGCACGCGCGCTCATCGGCGCGCGTGATCGAGCCGGGGGATTTCCTCCTGCTCGACTTCGGCGCCGAATACCGTGGGTACTGTTCCGACATTACGCGAACCCTCGTGGTCGGAAGCTCCACGAGCGAGCAGAGAGCGGTCTATGACGTTGTACGGCAAGCGAATGCGCTGGCGGCGGGCTCCGTACGGGCCGGGATGACGGGGCAGGATGCCGACGCGCTCGCGCGGGGCTACATTGAGCGCGAAGGTTTTGGGGAGGCGTTCGGTCATGGTTTGGGGCACGGTCTCGGATTGGAAGTGCACGAGGCGCCCCGTCTTGCCCGGACAGCCGAGGGGACGTTGGCCCTCGGCGCGGTTGTGACGATCGAGCCGGGGGTGTATCGCCCTGGGTGGGGCGGGATCCGCATCGAGGATGACGTTCACCTTGGTACCGGTGGTCCGGAGATTCTCACCGACTTCACGAGAGAGCTAATCGAGGTCGCCTGATGCGGCTGGCGGCCGGTCCCTAAACAGCCAACATGTTCGATTTACGATACGTGAAGAAGTTGGTGGACATGCTCGACGGGTCCACGGTCGACTCGATCGAGATTTCCTCCGACAAGGGAATGAAGATCCGGATATCGAAGGCGCAGCAGCTGGCGCCGGTGATGTCCGCGCCGGTTGTGGCGGCGCCTGCGGCGCCTGCGGCGCTCGTGCCGGCGCCCGTCGCTGTGCCCGGAGCTGCTCCCGCGGCCAAGCCCGAGGCGCCGAAGGAAGCGCTGCTCGAGGCGAAGTCGCCGATGGTGGGGACGTTCTATTCGGCGCCCGAGCCGGGCGGCACGCCGTACCTCGCCGTAGGGGACAGCGTCCGGAAGGGACAGATCATCTGCATCATCGAAGCGATGAAGATCATGAACGAGATCGAGTCGGAGTTCGACGGCGCGGTGCGCCAGATCGTCGCGCAGGATACGCACCCGGTGGAGTACGGTCAGGTTCTCTTCCGGATAAGCCCGAATGGCTAACCCCGCTCCGGTAACGCCTCCGCCCGACGCGGCGGGCGCCTTCGACTACAAGGTCATCCTGCAGCAGATGGTGCATAAAGGTGCGTCCGATCTGCATCTCAAGGTCGGCCGCCCGCCGACGCTGCGCATCAACGGAGAGCTGGTTCCCCTCGAGCTTCCGCAAACGCGCCCGGAGCAGCTACGCTCGCTGGCAGAGCAGACGATGAGCGCGAAGCACATGCAGGAGTTCACCGAGCACCACGAGGCGGACTTCGCGCTCGGCGTGCCCGGCATCGGCCGGTTCCGCGTCAACGCGTATCACCAGCGTGGGACGATTGCCTTCGCGTTCCGCATCATCGCCTTCCAGGCGCAGACGATTGAGGAGCTGCATCTACCAGCCGTGTGCGCCGATGTCGCGATGCGGCCCCGCGGTCTGGTCCTGGTCACCGGAATCACGGGCTCAGGCAAGTCGACGGCGCTGGCCGCGATGATTCACCACATCAACACCCACCGGCGCGCGAACATCATCACGATCGAAGACCCGATCGAGTTCCTGCACCGGGACATCAACTGTCATATCAACCAGCGCGAGGTCGGCACGGACACGGCCAGCTTTGCCCAGGCGCTGCGGCGCGTGCTGCGGCAGGATCCGGACGTCATCCTCATCGGTGAAATCCGCGACCTCGATACCTTGGATACGGCGATGAAGGCGGCAGACACCGGACACCTGGTGTTTTCCACGCTGCACACGACGGACGCGACTCAGACCATCAATCGCATCCTGTCGTTCTATCCGCCACACCAGCAGAATGAGGTGCGCTTCGCCCTGTCAAACGCGCTGGCCTCGGTGGTTTCCCTTCGCCTCGTGCCGCGCGCCGACAAGCCGGGGCGAGTTCCAGCCTGCGAGGTGCTCATCAACACGGCGGCGGTCCGCGAGCAGATCCGCGACGTTTCCAAGACACTCAACATCCCCGATCTCATCAAGGAAGGCACGGTGCAGTACGGGATGCAGAGTTTCGATCAATCGCTGATGTCGTGGTATTCGCGAGGAATCATTTCGTACGAGAATGCCCTTTTCTATGCCACGAATCCGAACGAGCTGGCGCTGCGCGTACAGGGCGTGGCCGGTTCGAGCGACACCTCCTGGGACGAATTCCAGTCCGACGAGACCGCGTAGCCCCCGCGCCGGGACACTAGAATCTCATGTTTAAGAAAGTCCTCGTCGCGAATCGCGGAGAGATCGCCCTCCGCGTCATTCGC
>JBKJKB010000147.1:0-7486 GCA_046597675.1 Gemmatimonadaceae bacterium | reverse complement strand
GACGCGTCCATTCGCCGAGCCGGCGCGCGTCTCGAAGTTGTCGGCAAACTGCTCGCCTACATGCAGGCCGTCGAGCCGCAGCAGCACGCCCGAGGGATGATCGAAAGTGAGTGAGGCGCTGGCCGTAAGCGCAGGCGCGTACGGCAGGCGATTCCCGCGCACGTTCACCGTGTCTCCGCCGCGAGACCTGAGAAAACGGTCCCTCGAAAACTCAGCGGTCGTGCGCGTCGCCCCCATGCGAGCGATCAGCCCGAACGGCCGCCCGATGGCTTTCGCGATGTCGAGCGACAGAGCGGCTTCGACGCCGCGATGCCGCGTCGCGCCCTGATTCGCCAGAGCCACGTCCGCCGCGCTCCCTGCGGAGAGCGACGGCTCAATGATCTGGTTGGTGAAATCGAGATAAAACGCGGTCGCTTCCAGCGAGAGAAACGGGTGCGGAGTCAGTCGCGTACCGAGCTCGTAGTTGAGACTCCGCTCGGCGTCGAGACTGAGCGTCTGCAGCTGCGGGATCTGCTCGCCCGCATCGAGGCTCGGATCGGGATAGACGAGACCATCCTTCACGCGCGGCGGCGCAAAGCCGCGGTGCACACCCGCGAATAGCGTGAAGAGCGGCGACGGTGTCCACGCGCTCCCGATTCCCGGTATGACTTCCGCGACCGCATCGCCACCCGTGATGTCCACGTCTTCGACGTTCCGTGTAGTCCCGGTGGATGTGGTCCTGCGGACGCGGGCCCGCAGAATGTTTCGGTCGTATGCGAATCGCTCGAGCCGAACGCCCGGCGTCACGTGCCAGGTCGGCGTGATGAAGAACCGATTCTGCACGAACGCCGAGACTGCTTTCCCGACGCGGATCTCGTCGTCGCGTATTGCTCCCGACGATGCCGTCGCGGTGGCGCCGTTGACGTGCTGGTCACGAGCGCGCTCATAATGCAGGCGCATCCCGAAGTCGAGCTCTATGGGCCTGCCGCCACGCGCCCATACCGTGCGGAAGCGGGGCTCGATGCCGGCGACGTCGAAGCTGCGGTTTCGGTTCCCGGTGCTGTTGCGGAAAACGTGTTGCGTTCCGTCGGCGGTGTAGCCGTAGTCCTGCCGGCGCCAGTCGCGCGTGGTCTGGTACGCGTACGCGCTCGTGCGCACGCTGCTGTTCCCGAAAAAACCGGTCTCGTGCGAAGCGGTCACAGCGTACCGCCTGATGTGCAGGAGGTCGTTGGGCGCTGGATGAGTGAATGGTGAGCTGTCGAACATCGACTGGGTCAGGCCCACGTACGTCGAGTTGGATCGCTCGTCGTAATACGTGGCCTTCAAGCCGAATTCTCCCGCGGCCGTGCGCGCGCCGAGCTTACCGGTGACGTCACTCACGACGAACCACAGTCCGGCAAGATCGCCGGCGCGCTTGTCGAACGCGCCGATGTTGCCCCGGAGACCGTTCCAGCTTCCGCCGTAGTTGGCCTGGATCAGACGCGAGCGGCCTTCTCCTCCCCGGAGCGTGACGCTCCCGGTCGGGATCGAAGGAACGTCGGCGGTCACGTAGTTGAGCACCCCGCCGATCGTCTGCGGTCCGAACAGAATCGAGCCACTGCCCTTCACCAGCTCGACGCGATTCATGCGGTCGATCGGGGGCGAGTAATACATCTCCGGCTCGCCATACGGAGCGAGCGCCACCGGGACTCCGTCCTCAAGCACTAGAAGCGTACGACTGCGATCGGGATCGAGACCGCGGATGCCGACGTTGGCGCGGAGACCCACCCCTTCTTCATCCTGCACGTGCACGCCAGGGAGCGTGCGCAAGGCTTCACTCGCCGAGATGGGCTGCATCGCGTGCAGCTCCTTCGCGGGGATCACGGCCGCGGAGCCGGGAAGCCGGGAAAGAGCATCGGCTCGCGAGCCGATGACTTCGACGCCGACGATCTCCACCGGCGCTTCGGTCACACGCAGAGTGACATCGGCGGTCTCATCCTCCCGCACGGTGACGCCCACACGGGCCACCGTGGTGCCGATCCGCCTGCCTTCGATCTCGTAATTTCCGGGCGTCAGACCGATGAACTGGAAAAATCCGTCATCGTTCGTCAGCGTCGCGCGTGCGGTCCCGACAACGGAGACTATCCCACCGCTCACCGGCGTTCCGGCTCCGGCGAGAACTACTCGACCTCGAACGACCCCGGTCTGTGCCCCGGCGGCCACACCGAACAAAGTGAGCGCGAAAAGGAATGCGAATGCGCGGCGGCCGTGACCCGAGCTGACGGCGCCGCAGGCAAATGCGGTGAGCTGGCTTTTCATTTGAATTTTTGGCCTTTCGTTCGACAAACGCTAGTTGAGAATGATTCTCATGGACTGTGTTTGGAACTTATGCTCGTGGAATTAATCCCGTCAAGTTCTCTCGGGATTAAAAATTATGTCGCCTGGCCAGGCGTCCGCCGAGCAAGGCATCGCGCGACGGCCGCGGTGAGCTCGGTCCCGCTGAAGGGCTTCTGGAGGAGGTCCAGGCCCGCGGGGATAGACTGCCCCAGCTCGTGACTGTCGCTGTACCCCGAGATCAGCAGAATCGGCAGCGTGGGAAAATCGATTGCCACCCGCCGCGCCAGCTCGAGCCCGCCCATCTCCGGCATGATGATGTCGCTGACGAGGAGGTCGATCTCGCCGATCCCCGCAGCCAACATCCGGAGGGCTTCAGCGCCGTTGGCGGCCTCACGAACTTCGTAGCCATTTCGCGCGAGCAGCCGGGACGCCACTCGTCGCACCGGTTCCTCATCGTCCGCGATGAGCACCGTCTGGCCGCGTGATTCACGCGGCATGGGCCGCGCTTGCACCACCTGCTGCGCCTCAGCCTCGACCTCGGCTTCCTGCGCTGGCTCTGCAAGGAGCTTTCGCGCGAGATCGCGCGCGCGCGTCACCGCCTTGTCGATCTCATCGAGCCCTTCCTTGATGGCTTCGACTCCGCCGAAATCGCCGCGCATCAGATCGGCGTTTCCCTGAATCGCGGCGAGCAGGTTGTTCAGCTCGTGCCCGATCTCTGGTCTCCTCGCGCCGGGGCCCGGCTCTCTCACGCGGGTACAGCCTCGCCCACCAATATCCGTCGCACCGCCGCCGCGCGCTCCCGAACTTCCGCCGCGTCGCCTGCGACGACGGTCACATGCCCCAGCTTGCGACGGGGCGCCGCGGTCTTCCCGTACATGTGCACGTGTGCCCCTGGGATGCTCTCAATTCGCTGGATATCAGGAGCGGTCCCGAGGATGTTGAGCATCACCGAATGACCCAGGGCCGAAGTGCCACCCAGCTCTCTGCCGCAGATGGCGCGAACGTGATTCTCGAACTGGCTCGTCTCCGCGCCCTCGATCGTCCAGTGCCCGGAGTTGTGCACCCTTGGCGCGATTTCATTGGCGATCAGCTTGTCTCCCAATTCGAACATCTCGAGCGCCAGCACACCGACGTAGTCGAAGCTGGACATCAGACGCCGCACATAGTCACGCGCGGCACGAGTTTTCGTCTCACTGACTTCCGCGGGAGCAAATGAGCAACTCAGAATCCCTTCTTCGTGCTCGTTCTCGACCATCGGGTAGAAGACTATTTCCCCGTCGCGCGATCTCGCCGCGATGATTGAGAGCTCCCTGTCAAAGTCGATGAACTGCTCGAGAATCAGCGGGACTCCACCGAGTTCATCCCACGCGCCCCCGAGCTCGCTCTCGTCGCGGATCACGACCTGGCCTTTGCCGTCGTAACCGAGGCGGCGCGTCTTGAGAACGGCGGGAAGTCCTATCTCGTGCGCGGCCTTGTCGAGATCACCGCGGCTGGCAACGTCGCGGCTGGGCGCGGTGCGGATGCCCATGTGCTGAAAGCACCGCTTCTCGAGCACGCGGTCCTGCGACACCTTCAGCGCCTGCACGGAAGGAAACACGGGCACGCGCTTCGCGACCGCTTCGACCGCCGCGACGGGGATGCTCTCGAATTCGTACGTGGCGACATCGAGGCCGCCGGCGAACCGATCGAGTGCAGCGGAGTCTCCGTAGTCGGCGGTGGTCAGGTCACCGACGTCGTGCACTGGAGACTCGGGGTTCGGATCGAAGAATCTGAATCGTGCGCCGAGCGGTTGACCCGCGAGGGCGAGCATCCTGCCGAGCTGCCCGGCTCCCAGAACGCCGACGTTCATCTGCTGCCAGGGCGCTTGCGTTTGGCGGGACGCGAATTGCGTGCGGCCACGGCGGGATCCGGCTGATCCAGTACTGCGCTGCGCATGGCTTCGCGGTACGAGTGAAGCGCCGCCCGATACTGCGCGTGTTTGCGTGCGACGATCTGGGCGGCGAGCAGCGCAGCGTTGATGGCACCCGCTTTTCCGATCGCCAGCGTGCCGACCGGAACTCCCGCAGGCATCTGCGCGATGGACAGCAGCGAGTCCAGTCCCTTGAGCGTCTTCGATTCCACCGGCACGCCCAGGACCGGAAGCATCGTCTTCGATGCGGTCATCCCCGGAAGATGCGCCGCACCCCCCGCCCCCGCGATGATGACTTCGATGCCTCTCGTCTCCGCGGAGGATGCGTACTCGAACAGCAGGTCCGGGGTCCTGTGCGCGGACACGACTTTGGTCTCGTGCGGAATCCCGAGCTGCGCCAGCGTATCGGCGGCGTGCGACATCGTCTCCCAGTCAGAGCGGGAGCCCATGATGATGCCGACGAGTGGAGGAGGCACGGATAGTGGTGACTAGTGATTAGTGACTAGTGACTGGTGACTGGTTGCAGTTGGCGGTGAGCTGATAGCTGATGGCGACAGCTATGCCAAAAGTTGTTCCACATCGCTGTCCGCGTGTGCCGCGATGAGCTGCACGAGACGTTCGGCCTCTTCATCACCACCGTCGGCAACGATGGAATCGAAGTCGAGCGTCAGCTGGCCGATGCGCCAGAAGCTGCGCCGGTGATGCGCGGTGACCCCGTGGGACGCTAATCCGGCCACGTGGTCGCGCGTCGTGTATCCAGCGTTGGTATCCCAACAGTACCCCGGGTGCCTGCGCCCGAGCGCGGTCATGAGGCGGTCCCGGGTGACCTTCGCGATAATGGACGCGCAGGCGATGCTGAAGCAGCGCGAATCGCCATGAACCACCGCAGTATGCGGTACCGGCAGGGTCCGGATGTGCTTGCCGTCGATCACCACATGATCCGGCGTGAGCGGCAGCCGCTCCAGGGCACGATGCATCGCGAGCGCGCTCGCCTGGTAGATGTTGATCCGGTCGATCTCGCGGACCGACGCGGCGCCAAGTGCAAGGCAGACGGCGCGCTCACGAATCTTGAGCGCGAGCGCAAGGCGAGTCGCGGCCGAGAGCTTCTTGGAGTCGTCGATGCCCGGAATCGCGCGCTCGTTGGGAGGCATGACCACGGCGCAGGCCACTACGGGGCCCGCGAGCGGGCCGCGTCCGACTTCATCCACCCCGGCGAGCATCGGTCCCAGCGAGGCGCGCAAGTCGCGCTCGATCGTGCTCCAGCGTTTTCTCGAGTGCGGCCGGCGCGCGCCGGTTACACCCAACCCCCGCGACCCGTTACCGGGCTCGGGGCGCGGCACTACTCGCCGGTAACCGGGACGGTGACCTTCGCCTTCCGCTCCTTGATGCGCGTCGCCTTGCCGGTGAGCTGGCGGAGGTAATACAGCTTGGCTCTGCGCACGCGACCGCGGCGGACCACCTGCAGGCTCCCGATCATCGGCGAATGCACCGGGAAGATGCGCTCGACGCCGATCCCGCTGGAGATCTTGCGGACGGTGAACGTCTGGCTAACACCGGCGCCGCGGCGCGCGATGCACACACCCTCGAAGGCCTGGAGCCGTTCCTTGTCTCCTTCCTTTACGCGAACGTTGACGCGGACTGTGTCACCGGCGCGGAAAGGCGGGATATCGTCCCGCAGCCACTCTTTTTGGGTTTCGATGAATGCGTGCATAAGCGGAGCTCCGGCGCTGGTTAAAGCGCCCGGTTAGGAATACGTGGGATAGACCTGTCAAATTAACCGGACAGGCGCGCTAAGGCCAGTCGCCCGGGGTCCGGCGCCCGCGACGCGCTCAGCGACCGCGGAAACGGTCGATCTGCCGGCGTTGCTGTTTGCTCGGCTTCCCTTTGATCAATGCGTCGCCCATCGCCTTGTTCATTACCGCGATCCGCTCGCGAGCCTCGCGGCTGGCGGGCGTCTCCTCGTACAGTGTGGCCGCAATGGGCGCTGCCCCACGCACTTCGGACAGCGCCCGCACAATGACCACCCGCTCGTAAGGCCCGCTCCGGATCGACAGCTCCTCGCCCACGGCGATGGTGCGGGACTTCTTTACGCGCTCCGCGTTGACCCGCACCTTGCCAGAGTCGATCGCCTGCGCCGCCAGCGAGCGGGTTTTGTAAAACCTCGCGGCCCAGAGCCACTTGTCCAGCCGCACGGAAGCAGGCGTAGCTTTCTCCATGCTCAATTCTATCCGGTACTGCGCCACGGGCGCATTGGTGGCACTCGCTATGGGAACGCCGCTCAGGTCCGGCGCTCAGACGCTGGCGCCGGTCGAGCAGCGCCTCCACGCGCACGTCAGCGCGAACACCGAGACCGCGATCGCTCTGCTCGAGCGGTCCGTCAACATCAACAGCGGCACGATGAACCTCGCGGGCGTCGAAGCGGTCGGCATGCTGTTCGCCGGCGAGCTGCGGCAGCTCGGGTTCAGGACGAGCTGGCTCGCGATGCCCGCAGTGAACCGGGCCGGTCACCTCGTCGCCGAGCGCCAGGCGCGACGGCGCCGCGGGCGCGCCGCGCCCATCCGGCTATTGCTGATCGGACACCTCGACACGGTGTTCGAAGGCGAGGGCCAGCAGTTCGCCCGGACGGACACCACCGCCACCGGAGCGGGCAGCAGCGACATGAAGGGCGGAATCGTCGTCATGGTCCAGGCGCTCAAGGCGCTGGCAAGCGTCGGCGCGCTGGACGACATGCATGTCATCGTCGTCCTCACCGGTGACGAAGAAAATGCGGGCGATCCACTGAGCGTCTCGCGTGACGATCTGGTTCGCGCCGCTCGCCGCAGCGACCTCGTGCTCTCATTCGAGGGAGGTGGCGACTCCACCGCCGTCGTCGCGCGCCGCGGATCGAGCGACTGGGTCCTACGGGTGACGGCGAGACAATACCACAGCTCCGGCATGTTCGGTGACAGCGCCGGATACGGAGCCATCTACGAAGCCGCGCGGATACTCACGGAGTTTCGCGCCGCGCTCGCCGGGCAACGGTACCTCTCGTTCAGTCCCGGCGTGATGCTGAGCGGAGAGAAGGTCAGCTACGACACGACGATGATGAGCGGGACGGCGTCCGGAAAGACGAACATCGTTCCGCCCACCGCAGTCGTGCACGGCGACCTGCGCTTCATCACCGAAGGGCAGCTTGATTCCACACGCGCGGTGATGCGCGAGATAGTAGCGCATAATCTTCGAGGAACTTCCGCCGAGATCATTTTCAGCGACTCGTACTACCCAGCGATGGCGCCGACGCCG
>JBKJKB010000108.1:0-2722 GCA_046597675.1 Gemmatimonadaceae bacterium | reverse complement strand
AGGAGCCGCGCGCCATTGGCGAGCGACGCGCGCTGGAATCGCGGAAAGCTGTACGGGCGCGGCGGACCCGGCTGCGGACGAGTCGAGATCGTCATGCGGCTGCCTGCGTCGAGCTTTCCGCCTGCACGTAGAGTAGAATCGCGCGATTATCGGCGCCGAGTCGCTCGCGCGCGAACCGCGAGACGCTCTCTCTCGTAACCTCGCGGTACCTGCCGGGCTGATCGCTGACTAGCCCCGGATCGCCGAAGTAGGTGGCGAACATGGACAGCTTGTCCGCACGGTCGGTCGCCGATTCCATCGATAGCGTCCAGCCAGTTTCAATCAGCGCCACCGCGCGCGCGACTTCCTCATCGGTGACGCCGTCGCGATGGATGCGCTCGACTTCTTCCATCACGGCCGATTCGAGCGTTTCCGGGGATACGCCCGGCAGCGCCAGGACATCGAGCACCAGCAGGTCCGCGCCCTTCGCAAGATCGAACGTGAACGCACTCGCCTCGGCGGCTATTCGCTTCTCCCTGATCAGGGAACGTTGCAGGCGGCTGGTCTTACGGGTGCCAAGAATAGCCGCGCATACGCTCGCGGCGTAGTGCTCAGGCGAGCCAAACGGCGGAGATCGGAACGCGAGATACAGTCGCGGAAGCGTGATGTTGTCGCGCACGACTTCGCGCAGGGGAGCACCGAATACCGGCGGCAGCGCCATCTCGCCGAGCGGCGGCTTCCCGGACCCGCGGGGAATCACGCCGAAGAACCGCTCGATCAGTGCGACTGCATCATCCCGCTCGAAGTCGCCCGCAAGCGAAAGGACGGCATTGTCGGGCGTGTAATACGTGGCAAAGAACTCCGACACGTCAGGAAGCGACGCGGCGTCCAGATCCTCGAACGATCCAATGAGCGAGTGGTGGAAAGGATGATCCGCGGGGTAGGCGAGTGCCGGAAGCTTTTCCCACCAGCTCCCATACGGCTGGTTGTCGACCGTCCAGCGGCGCTCGTTTTTGACGACGTCTCGTTGCGTGTCGAGCTTTTCCTGTGTCATCCCGGGGAGCAGCGCACCCATCCGGTCGGCTTCCAGCCACAGGGCAAGCGCGAGCTGGTTGGACGGAACGGTCTCGTAGTAGTTCGTCCGGTCCAGCCAGGTTGAACCGTTCAGCGTCCCGCCGGCGCGTGCGATCAACTCGAAGTGCTCGTTCGCCGCCACGTGCTCCGAGCCCTGAAACAGCATGTGCTCGAACAGATGCGCGAATCCCGTACGCCCGGGCCGTTCGTTGCCGGAGCCAACGTGGTACCAGAGGTTTACCGCCACTATCGGAGCGGTATGATCCTCCGACAGCACGACACGTAATCCGTTGTCGAGCCCCAGCGTTTCTATCGGAATTCGCATGGACGTAAATTAATCCGCATGGCTGAAACGCTGATGTGGGTAAACGGGAAGCAGGTCGACCCCGCCGCGCCGCATCTGTCGGCGCTCGACCGCGGCTTCAACCGCGCCGACGGACTGTTCGAGACGATGCGCTCATACGACGGGCATGTGGCTTTTCTATCGCGTCACATGCACCGGCTGGCGGGCGGTGCGCGAGCTCTCGGTCTTGCTTTGCCGGATCTGAGCGAGCAGGTCCTGACCGGTGCGCTAGTGGCGCGTGAACGCGGGTGGGGGGATGCCGCGATAAGGCTGACCGTGAGTCGCGGTGTGGGTGACCTCGGACTGCCGCCCACAGCCGGAGTGGAGCCGACGGTCGTCGTCATAGCATCGCCGCTCCCGGTGAATCCGCCCGGTATCTATGAACGCGGAATTACGGTGCAGATCGCGAAGGGGCGCCGGAACGAATACTCGGTGACTTCGGGGCTCAAGACCCTCGCGTACGTGGAGGCAGTGATTGCGCTGACCGCCGCGCGCGAGGCCGGTTTCGACGATGCCCTTTTCCTGGACATCGAGGGTCACGTTGCGGAGGGACCCATCAGCAACATTATTCTCGTCAAAGGCCGGACGTTGATAACGCCACCGCTCACGTGCGGCATTCTCCCTGGTATCACGCGCGCCGTCGTGCTGCAGATCGGCGCCGAGCTCGGATTCGGGATCGAAGAGCGGCCGGTAGAGCGTGCCGAGATGGATACGGCGGACGAGATGTTTTACACCAGCTCCCTGCGTGAGCTATATCCGATCGTGAAGGTCGACGAAAAATCAGTGGGTGACGGTCGTCCAGGACCGGCTTACAAAGAACTCCACCGTGCGTACGAGGCCGGCGCCAGGACGCGGAGTTAACGCGCAGCGTGCGGCTGTCTCGAGCCGCCGCGTTGCGAGGCTTGCTATGATCGCCGTTGCAGCCGTTGCCGGATTCATCCTGTTCCTGCTGGCCGTGCTCTGGTGGGGACAGGAAAAGCTGGTGTTTTTCCCGCAGCGCCCGCCGTACCCGGAGGCGGCGACCCTACGGCGCATCGACTACGCCGCCGCCGATGGACAACGACTTTTCTCGTATGTGCTTGGTGACCCCAGCTCGGCGCGCGGCGTACTGTTGTGCTTCCACGGTAACGCCGACCTCGCCGTGCTCCAGGAGGCATGGGCGCGTGAGCTGCACATGCGAACCGGTTACGCCGTTGTTCTTGCCGAGTATCGCGGATACATGGGCCTGGGCGGCAAGCCGACCTACGCCGGCACTCTCCTCGATGCTGAAGCTGCCTATGCGGCAGTGCGGTCCGCCGTGGGCATCGATGCGGCGCGCATCGCGTT
>JBKJKB010000066.1:0-6528 GCA_046597675.1 Gemmatimonadaceae bacterium | reverse complement strand
GTGCACGAGCAGGGGAAGCTCACCGCGCGGGAGCGAATCGAAGGGCTGCGCGACAGCGGCACGCGCTTCCTCGAGATCGGGATGCTGATCGCGCACGACAAGTACGAGGGCCAGGCGCCGGCGGCGGGCGTGGTCACGGGGATCGGCGCGGTGCACGGCCGACTGTGCGTGATGGTCGCCAACGATCCAACCGTGAAGGCGGGATCGTGGTGGCCGGAGACGATCCCCAAGATCCTGCGCGCGCAGGAGATCGCGATGCGGTGCCGCATTCCGATCATCTACCTGGTGGATTCCGCGGGAGTGAACCTGCCGTATCAGGGCGGTGTGTTCCCCGGCCAATACGGTGCGGCGCGGATCTTCTACTACAACTCGATCATGCGCCGCTACCTGCGTGTGCCGCAGCTCGCGGCGGTGATGGGGCAGTGCGTTGCGGGCGGCGCGTATCTCCCCGCGCTCTCCGACGTGATCCTGATGGTCAAGGGCACGTCGTTCATGGGGCTCGCGGGCCCGAATCTCGTGAAAGGCGCAACCGGCGAAATCGTCGATTCCGAGACTCTCGGCGGTGCCGTTATGCACACGGAGGTGAGTGGCGTCGCACACTACGCAGTCGAAAATGACGCGGCGTGCCTCGAGAGGCTCCGGGAGTTGGTCAATCAACTGCCCGTGCAGGCTGCTGTGGTTGCGGGGGACGAGGATGCATCGAGCATCGCGGCCGGCGCATCCTCTTCGGGTGCTACGGGCTTCGCCCTAAAACGCACCCTGCGAGGACGCACTGCCCGCGGCTCCGATGCATCCTCGTCCACACGCCCGGGAGAGGCTGCCCGGACGTTGTACGACCTGCTGCCCGCGGACCACCGGATGTCGTACGACATGCACGCGCTGCTGCGCGCGATCGTCGATGGCGGCGCTCTCACGGAGTTTCAACCGGAGCTGGCCAGGGAAATGATCTGCGCGGACGCGCGGATCGGGGGGATTCCGGTTGGAGTGATCGCGAATCTGCGCGGGCTCGTGAAGCGCGAGGGGGAAAGGCCGCGGTTTGGGGGGATCATTTATACGGAGAGCGCGGAGAAGACGGCGTTCTTCATCGAGCGGTGTGACAAGCAGAGATTGCCGATTCTTTTCGTGCAGGACGTGTCCGGTTTCATGGTTGGCGCCGAGGCGGAGCAGAGCGGGATCATTCGCGCGGGTGCGAGATTCGTCGAGGCGATGGCAACGGCGAGATCGCCCAAGATCGTGCTCACGGTCAATCATGCGTCCGGCGCGGGATACTACGCGATGGCGGGGCAGGGGTTCGATCCGGATTTCATCTTCACCTGGCCGTCGGGACGAATGGGAGTGATGGAAGGGGAGTCCGCCATTCAGGCGGTACACGGGCGCGCGCTCGAAACTGCCAAGATCAAAGGAAGCAAGCTCCCACCGGAAGTCGAGAAGTCAGTTGATGAGATGCGTGAGGACTACGAGCACCAGCTCGACGCCAAGTACGCGGCGGCGCGCGGCTTCGTGGATGCAATCGTGCACCCGGAGGATACGCGTGACGTGCTGGTGATGGCGTTGACGGCCGCGCTGCAGAATCCGGGTCCGCATCTGGGGGCATTCGTTCTGTGAAGAAGCTCGTCCGCGTTGCCGCTGGCCAGGGCTTCTGGGGCGATGATCTCGACGCGCCGCGCAGGCAGGCGGAGGGAGGCCAGATCGACTACCTCATGCTCGACTATCTCGCCGAAGTCACGATGTCGATTCTGCAAAAGCAGAAGGAGCGCGATCCCGCGATGGGGTACGCGCGCGACTTCGTGGGCGCGATCGAGAGCGTGCTGCCGGCGATCACGGAGCGCGGTGTGCGCGTGATCGCGAACGCAGGTGGCGTTAATCCGCCGGCGTGCGCGGCGGCCGTGATGGAGATGGCGAAAGCTCGGGGCGCCGCCGGCAAGCTCAAGATCGGCGTGGTTACTGGCGACGACCTGTTGCCGCGCATCGATGAGCTGATCGCGTCGGGTCACGAGCTGGCGAACATGGACACCGGCGAGCCGCTGAGCATGGTGCGCGCTGACGTCGTCGCGGCGAACGCGTACATCGGCTCCGAGCCGATCGTCGAAGCATTGTCGCGGGGAGCGAGCATCGTCATCACGGGGCGCTCGACCGATACTGCGCTTACGATGGCGCCGCTGCGCCACGAGTTCGGCTGGGCCGCCGACGATTGGGACAGGCTCGCGGCTGGCATCGTCGCGGGCCACATCATCGAGTGCGGCGCGCAGTGCTCGGGCGGGAACTGCATGCACGAGTGGCGCGACATTCCCGACCTCGCGAACGTCGGCTATCCGATCGCCGAAGCCGCGCCGGACGGCACGTTCACCATTACCAAGCACGCCGGCACGGGCGGGCGAGTGAGCGTTCCGACGGTGACCGAGCAGCTCGTGTACGAGATGGGCGATCCCACGTCGTACATCACTCCCGACGTCGTCGCCGACTTCACGAGCATTCAGCTCGAGCAGGTGGGGGAGAATCGCGTGCGCGTGCACGGCATCAAGGGCCGTCCGCCGACGGACAAGCTCAAGGTCTCCATCGCATATCGCGCGGGGTTCAAGGCGGTTGGCACGCTCGTCTACTCGTGGCCCGAAGCCGTGGACAAGGCCCGCGCCGCCGAGCGCATTTTGCGTGAGAGACTCGACCGTCTGGGTCTTCGCTTCGATCACATCCTCGCCGAGCTCGTCGGGCACTCCTCGACCCACGGGCCGCTGGCGGGACCTGTAGGAGACGTGCCGGAAGTGCAGCTGCGCTTCGGCGTTCGCGGCTCCGATAAAAAAGCGGTCGAGCGGTTCACGCGCGAGATCGCGCCGCTCGTGCTCAACGGCCCGCCGAGCGTGACCGGATTCGCGGGGGGCAGGCCGAAAGTCGAGGAGATCGTGGCGTACTGGCCGGCGCTCATCGACAAGACGCAGGTGCGGACCACGGTGGAGGTGACGGCATGAAGGTGCGCCTGCTGGACATCGCGCATGCGCGCTCCGGCGACAAGGGCGATACCGCCAACGTCGGCGTGATCGCGCTCGACCCCGCGTGGTACCCGTTGCTCGCGCGCGAATTGACGGCGGCTCGGGTATCCCGTCACTTTGAGGGGATGATTACGGGGCCTGTCGACCGTTTCGAGCTGCCGAATCTCAAGGCGCTGAACTTTCTTTTGCACGGCGCGCTGGACGGCGGGGGAACGATCTCGCTCAAAACGGACGCGCAGGGCAAGGTCTTCTCGACGGCGCTGCTGCGCATGATACTCGACGTTCCCGACGACGAGGCAAGGACGCTCAAACTCCCGGGAGTGCGGGCATGAAGCGCTTGATCTGCGAAGAAGGCGCCGGCGTAGCGAACATCATCCTGGCGCGGCCGGAAAAGAAGAACGCACTGGATCGTGTTGCGGCGGACGAGCTCGCCTTGTGTCTCGATCACATTCGCGAATCGCCGACGGTCCGGGTCGTTCTGATAACGGGCCAAGGCAACGATTTTTGTGCCGGCGCGGACCTGGAAGCGCTGTCCGCGATGCGCGACGCGACGCCCGACCAGCACCGCGCGGACGCACAGGCGCTCGCGAATGTTTTCGTCGCGATCCGGAATCTGCCGCAGCCGGTCGTCGCGGGGGTGCAGGGGCATGCACTTGCCGGGGGATGCGGACTCGCGAACGCGTGCGACATCGCGCTCGCGCACGAGAACGCGCGCTTCGGCTATCCGGAGATTCGCGTGGGCTTCGTGCCGGCGATGGTGATGACGATGCTCCGCCGCAGCGCGGGTGAGAAACGCGCCTTCGAGCTCGTCGCAACCGGCCGCCTGATCGACGCGCACGAGGCCGCGCGCATCGGGCTTATCACCCGCGTGATCGCGGCTGCGAAGTTCAAGGACGAGGTCGAGCAGTGCGCCGCGGAGCTCGCGGAGCTTCCGCCCGAGGCGGTGCGCCTGACCAAGCGACTCTTTTACGAATCGGAAGGGATGAGCTTCGCGGACAGCCTTGCCGCGGGAGTCGCCGGCAACGCCGAGGCGAGAGCGACGACCGCGTTCCGCGACGGAATCGCGAGGTTTTCCCGCCGGGTGGAAAAACAGTAGTGCCGCACATCCAGACCATCCGGCTGGCGCTGGCGCTGACTGCTTTGCTGCTGTTCGGCCTGGGCATCCGGAGCGACGCCACCTACCTCCGCCTGGCCGGGATCGCCTTCCTCGGCGCGGCCCTCGTGCTCCGATTCATGGGGCGGAGAACGCCCAGGGGCTGATCCGGGGGGCGGATGATGGCGCCCCGAATAGGTCGATTCGACCGCCTGCGGTTCCCGGTGTATGGTTCGTGGTAGCCGCGCCCCCAGCCCCCTTCCACCGGTTCGCCCTCCGCTCGATGACAAGCGTTGCAATCCCCAGGGCCCGCAAAACAAAAAGGGGCGCGGGTCCCCGTACGGCGACCGACATACTGCGTGACACGTTCGGCTACACCGAGTTTCGCGCGGGCCAGCTGGCGGCGGTCGAGGCCGCGCTCGCCGGGCGCGACACGCTCGTGGTCCTGCCTACGGGCGGCGGAAAATCGCTGACGTATCAGGTCCCCGCGATGGTCCTGCCGGGACTCACGGTCGTAGTCTCGCCGCTCATCTCGCTGATGAAGGACCAGGTGGATGTCCTCACGCGAAAGGGCGTTGGCGCTGCGTTCCTGAACAGCACGCTGTCCCTGAATGACTCGCTCGACCGGCTCGCTCGAGCGACTACGGGCGACATCAAGCTGCTGTACGTAGCGCCGGAGCGACTGGAATCCGAGCGTCTAGTAGAGCGGCTCCGGTCTATCGGCGTGTCACTGCTCGCGGTGGACGAAGCGCACTGCATCAGCCAGTGGGGACACGACTTCAGGCCCAGTTATCTGCGGCTGCGTGCCGTGCGGGAAGGGCTCGGCTCTCCTCCGGCCATCGCCCTGACGGCGACTGCCACTCCACAGGTGCGAACCGACATCATCGCTCACCTCGGGCTGCGCGATCCGGAAGTGGTCATCACCGGTTTCGACAGGACCAACCTGTCGTACGCCGTGCAGGCCACGCGGCGCGACAAGGAGA
The DNA here is from genome assembly GCA_046597675.1 of Gemmatimonadaceae bacterium. Lineage (GTDB taxonomy): Bacteria > Gemmatimonadota > Gemmatimonadetes > Gemmatimonadales > Gemmatimonadaceae > JACDCY01. Next base: position 1,468 of record JBKJKB010000066.1, on the reverse strand, counting down.
AGGACCAGGTGCTCGTCGACACGCTCTCGGAGAGCAAGGGCACGACGGTGGTGTACGCGCCCACGCGCAAAGCCGTGGACAGGATCACCGGCGTTCTGACGCGCGCGCGAATCGGTGGAGCGGCGTACCACGCGGGGCTCGCCGCGGACCGTCGCCGGCTCGTGCAGGACGAGTTCATGGGCGGGAAGCTTCGCGTGATCGTCGCGACGAACGCGTTCGGAATGGGGATCGACAAGCCCGACGTGCGGCTGGTCATTCACTACGCGATGCCTGGCACGCTCGAGGCGTATTACCAGGAAGCTGGGCGCGCCGGGCGCGACGGAGATCATTCGGACGTGCTGCTGCTGCACGCGTATCAGGACCGGTTCACGCACGAGTTCTTCATCAAGACGGCGCACCCGGACCGCCAGAGCATCGAGCGCGTGTTCGGCGCGCTGCTGCGCGCGACCAGCGGGAAGGGGATCACGTCCAGCGATTTCGCCGCGCTCGCCGCGAGGGCTGGCACCGGGATCGGCGCACGGGACGTGGAGAGCGCGATTCGCGTGCTCACCGCAGCCGGTGCGGTCGTCAATGTCGGCGCATCGCCCTCGCTCGTGAGCGTCCGTCTGCTGGCGACGCACGCGCGGATCAAGCAGGAGCTGAGCGAGGGCGCGGATCTGGAGATCGGACTATTGCGCGCGCTGTGGAGCTCGGCGCGCGACAACCTGTACGCGGGCGCGACGTACGATCTGAACGCGCTCCCGCCGGGCTTTGGCGGGTCGTCCGGCGCGACCCCATTGCTCGAAACGCTGGCCGCGCGACAGTTCATCGCGTGGGAGCGGAGCGGCGGCGGGCTGTCGCTCGCCGGCGCGGGCAACGCCAAGTCGCTGGACATCGATTGGGACGCTCTCGAGACCCGCCGCCGCGCCGAGCTGGCCAAGCTCGACACGATGCAGCGCTACGCGACGACGAAGTACTGCAGGCGGAGCTTCGTGCTACGGTATTTTGGCGATCGCGCCGCAGCCGGTTCGCGCAACTGCCGCAGTTGCGATAACTGCCTCCGGTGAGCATCGCCGGCTAATTGATTCAGTTCGCAGCCACCGCAGCCGGGCGCACGCGAAGGAGTACCGGAATGTTCCAGCCAGATCGGCGCGTGCGGACGTCCAGGACAAGCTCGCCGGGAGCAGCGGGCGTGAATTCGAAATCCGCCGTCTCTCCAGGCCCGGTCAAGAGGAACGCCGGCCGCGGCGTACGCTGCGATTCAGGAAGATCCGCGCCGTCCTTGGCGACGGGCCGCCAGGTCGCGACTTCGGTGTCAGTGCCGAGAGTGAACTGAATCCGCCACTCCGGGTTGATGTTGATGATCCGGAACCGGTATGTCTGTCCGGCGACGAGATCGATGGGCCTGGGCTCACGCTCCCCGTTTACCGTCCCCGCGTCGTTTTCGCCCTCGTTGATCGGGCCCGCTGCTCCCACGAGGAAGATCTTG
>JBKJKB010000320.1:0-5477 GCA_046597675.1 Gemmatimonadaceae bacterium | reverse complement strand
CTTCTTGATCCCTTTCTTGACGCGGAAGTTCCAGGACACGTCGGTGACGAGATCGCGCACTGCGGGGAACGCCCGCATCGGCTCGATCGTGACCGGCTTGGACAGGTCCAGCTCGTCGATGCGAATCATGCACATCAGCTTCGGCATCCCGTTCACTTCCGCCGAGCAGGAGCCGCATTTGCCGGCCTTGCAGTTCCAGCGAACGGCAAGGTCGTTGGCCTTCTCGGCCTGGATCTGATGCACCGCATCCAGCACGACCATGCCCTCGGTAACGTCGGTCTCGTAGTCCACGAGCGCGCCGCCGCTGCTGTCGCCCCGCCAGATGCTGAAGGTCGCTTGAGTCATTCGTCTCCTACTTCATCTCTTCAATGATCTGCGCAAGCTCCGCGGGGAGGGGCGGAATCATCTCGCGGCCCACCTGCATGGTGCCATCTCCGCCTTTGCGCAGCACGATGTTGAATTTGGCGAACTCAGTGTCCTTGTCCGGATAGTCATCCCTGAAGTGCCCGCCGCGGCTCTCCCTGCGCTCCAGTGCCGCGCGCGCGATCGCCTCGGACACGGTCAGCAGATTCCGCAGGTCCAGCGCGGTGTGCCAGCCGGGATTGTATTCGCGATTTCCCGGCACCGTTAAGCCAGGAGTTTTTTTCTTGAGCGCCGCGATACGGTCCAGGGCCGTTTTCATTTCGTCCTCGCGCCTGACGATCCCGACCAGCTCCTGCATAAACTCCTGCAGCTCGTGCTGGATCTGGTACGGGCCTTCGGCGGCGGGGCCGCCCGTTCCGGCGCCGTCCAGCGGGCGCAGCGCGCTTGTCGTCGCGCGATCCACCTGTGCGCCATCCACCTTGACCGCGCCCTTATCGCGCGCGAAGGCGGCGGCATACTCGCCGGCGCGCTTGCCGAACACCAGCAGATCCGACAGCGAATTTCCTCCGAGGCGGTTCGCGCCGTGCAATCCCGCCGCGCACTCGCCCGCTGCGAACAGCCCCGGCACGGTGGACATCTGCGTGTCGCCGTCCACCCGGATTCCGCCCATCACGTAGTGAGTGGTCGGCCCTACTTCCATCGGCGTCTCGGTGATGTCGATGTTGGCGAGCTGCTTGAACTGGTGGTACATGCTCGGGAGCTTCTTCCGGATGTACTCCTTGGAATTCGGCAGCTTCTCCTTCACCCAGGCGATGTCCAGGTAAACGCCGCCGTGCGGACTGCCGCGTCCCGCGCGCACCTCGCGCATGACGCAGCGCGCGACGTGGTCACGCGTGAGTAGCTCGGGCGGTCTGCGGGCGTTCTTATCGCCCTGGATGAATCGCCAGGCTTCCTCCTCGGTGTCCGCCGTCTGCGAGCGGTAGTTCTCGGGGATGTCGTCGAACATGAACCGCTTGCCGTCCTTGTTGCGCAGCACTCCTCCGTCGCCGCGCACGCCTTCCGTCACCAGAATTCCGCGCACGCTTGGCGGCCATACCATCCCCGTGGGATGGAACTGGACGAACTCCATGTCCTGCAATGCCGCACCTACTTCGTACGCCAGCGAGTGCCCGTCGCCGGTGTACTCCCACGAATTGCTGGTGATGCTGAACGCGCGTCCGATCCCGCCCGTCGCGAGCACGACGGCCGGTGCGTTGAACACCTTGAATCGCCCGCGCTCGAGTTCGTACGCGACTGCGCCAGCGATCCGGTCGCCGTCCTTGAGCAGCTCGAGCACCGTGCACTCCATGTGCACTTCGACCGCCTGGTGAATCAGGTGATCCTGCAGCGTGCGGATCATCTCAAGCCCAGTGCGGTCTCCGACGTGCGCAAGCCGGGGATAGCGGTGGCCGCCGAAATTTCGCTGAAGGATACGGCCGTCCTCCGTCCTGTCGAACACGGCGCCCCACGCCTCGAGCTCGCGCGCGCGGTCCGGCGCTTCGCGCGCGTGCAGCTCGGCCATGCGCCAGTTGTTGAGGTACTGCCCGCCGCGCATCGTGTCGGCGAAGTGGACGCGCCAGTTGTCCCTGTCGTCCACGTTCGCGAGCGCCGCGGCCATCCCCCCTTCGGCCATCACTGTGTGCGCCTTGCCGAGCAGTGACTTGCAGATCACGCCGACCCTGGCGCCCCTGTCAGCCGCTTCGATGGCCGCGCGGAGTCCCGCTCCACCGGCGCCGATGACGATCACATCGTAGGAATGCGTCTCGTGGTCAGTCATCAGAGGAGTCGGAAGTCAGTCCAGATGCCCATCGAGCACAGCCGCACGTACACGTCCGCGAACGCCACCCAGAACAGGCTCGGCCACGCCCACCGCATGTGGCCTCTGTTGAGGCAGCTCACGCACTGATAGCTGAGGCGTCGCACCGGCGCGCGGGATAGCCGGTCCATGTACCCGCCGACCAGGTGGCGCAGCGAGTGACAGCCGAGCGTGTAGCCCGACAGGAGCACCACGTTAACGATGAGGACGATCGTCCCCACGCCGATTCCGAATTCCGTTGCTCCCGTCGCGGCGTCGGTGAACCACATCGCCTTCCACGCGTCGTACGTGAGGATCACGATGAACGCGAGCGCGAAGTACATGAAGTAGCGATGGACGTTCTGAATGAGGAGCGGGAACGAGCTCTCTCCGCGGTAGTTCGAGCGCGGCTCGCCCACCGAGCAGTTCGGCGGATCGGCCCAGAATGCCTTGTAGTACGCGCCGCGGTAGTAGTAGCAGGTAAACCTGAATCCCGCGGGGAATGGAAGAATCAGCAGCGCGGGTGAGAAGGGAAGCCAGGCCGGCCAGACGGAAGGCTTTGGACCGAACACCGCGTGGGGTGAGTCGCCGAAGAGCAGCGGTGAATAGAACGGCGAGAGGTACGGGCCAAACTCGTAGTGCGCATTCTGCAGCGCGGCCCAGGTGGCGTATACGATAAAGCCGCCCAGAATCAGAAAGACCAGGAGCGGCTGGACCCACCACGCGTCGGGGCGCAGGGTCTGGCCAAATGTACGGCGCGTCAGCGGAACAGCTGCGTGCGACATGGGATAGTGATTGGTGACTAGTGACTAGTTAACGATTTGAAACTGGGCTGACCGCAGCGATGGCGAAGCGTGCCCTGGCCTTCGAGTGTTGTCAAGGCGGCTGCCCGTGCTTACATAAGTTAAGCAGATGCCAGACAGCCATGAATTCGTAAATATTCTCGCGACCCTGGTCGCGATCATCATCGCGACCAAGCTGTTGGGAGCGCTGGCGCAACGGCTCGGTCAGCCGGCGGTACTCGGCGAGCTGATCGCGGGGGTGATTCTGGGCGGGTCGGTGCTGGGGATCATCGATCCGCAGGGGCCGGTGGTATTCGCGCTTGCGGAGCTGGGCGTGCTCATCCTGCTGTTCGAGATAGGACTGCACACGGAGCTCGGGTCGCTCGTGCGTGTGGGCGGGACCGCCGCGAGTGTCGGCGTCGTAGGAGTGGCGCTCCCGTTCTTCGGCGGGTATGTGGCCGCAGTAATGCTGGGGCTGGAAACGTTGCCGGCCATCGTGTGCGGGGCTGCTCTGACCGCTACTTCCGTCGGTATTTCCGCGCGCGTCCTCTCGGATCTCGGCCAGCTCGATCGAACAGAGGGGCGGGTCGTGCTCGGCGCCGCCCTCATCGACGATGTAATCGGACTCATAATCCTCTCGATCGTGACCGGTCTCGCCGGGGGCGTCGCTCCCGCGCCGCTGCCCGTGCTCAAGACGGCGGCATTGGCGTTTGGATTCATCGCAGTGGCGATACTCCTCGGACGTACTCTCGTACCGACTTTGTTCGGCTGGATCGCGCGGATAGAGATCGCGGGCACGCTCGGGCTTTTCGGGCTTGCGTTTGCCTTCGTGATGGCGTGGCTCGCCGAGCATTCCGGCTCGGCGATGATCATTGGCGCGTTCGCAGCGGGGCTGATTCTGAATCCCACGCCGCAACGCAGGACGATCGAGCGCGCCACGACCGAGATAGGCCATTTCTTCGTGCCGGTATTCTTTGCCGCTGTTGGGGCAGCGGTGGACATCAGGGCGTTCCTCGATCCCGGCACCCTTGCGATCGGCGGGGCGCTGATCGTAGTTGGCATCGCGGGCAAGATGGCGTCGGGATACGCGCCGTGGTGGTTCGAGGGAAACAAGGCACTCATCGGCGCGGCGATGATTCCGCGCGGCGAGGTCGGGTTGATCTTCGCGCAGATGGGGCTGGCCACCGGCGCGATCGACGTCCCGCTCTTCAGCGCGATCGCTCTCATGGTGATGGTGACGACGTTCGCGGGCCCGCCCTTGCTGCAGTACTTCTCGGCGAAGGACCTCGGAGGTCCATCGGAGCTGGACCGGCCTGGACAGGGCGGCGTGGACGACCTCGTTGCCGGCGAGTACGGCCGGAGAAAGAAGGCGCCCGCCGACTAGCGTCCGCTCTTGTCGAGCACCTCGCGAACCTTGCCGGCAAGCTCGTCCTGTGAGAACGGCTTCTCCAGAACCATGATGTCCGGATCCAGCTCGGCGCGCATCACAGCGTCCTTGGTATAGCCGGACATGTACAGCGTGGGGACCGAGCGGCCCTGCTCCCGCAGAACGCGAACGAGCTCACGCCCGCCCATGACCGGCATCACCAGATCGGTCAGCAGCAGGTCGATCCGCGGCTGCGATGTAAAAACCTCCATGGCCTCGTTCCCGTCGCCGGCCTCGAGAACGGTGTAGCCTTTTTTTACCAGGATCCGCTTGACTGCGCGGCGTACTGCCTCCTCGTCTTCGACCACGAGAATCGTCTCACTCCTCCGGCCGCCGATCGCCTTCTCCACCTTGGGGCGATCCGGCTTGATTGGGAGGTCGACGCGCGGGAGGCGGATCGTGAACGTCGTGCCCGATCCGAATACGCTGTCCGCGAAGATGTAACCTCCGCTCTGGTGCACGATCCCGTAAACGGTCGATAATCCCAGTCCCGTCCCCTGGCCGGGCTTCTTCGTTGTGAAGAAGGGCTCGAATATTCGCTGCAGTGTGTCAGGCTCCATCCCCGTGCCTGTGTCGGAGACTTCGAGAACGACGTAGTCTCCGGGCTTCACCGCCAGCGCGTGCGGTGCGGTGTCCGATGGCGCGGGTATGTGCTCGTTCCGGGATGCTATCGTCAGCACGCCTCCGTCCGGCATCGCGTCATGTGCATTCACGGCGAGATTGATGACTACCTGTGCCAACTGCCCGGGATCGGCGCGCACATGCCCCACCTCCGGGTCGAGCGCAAATTTCAACTCGAGGTCGGCCGTCAGCAGTCTCTTGAGGAACGACTCCAGCTCCAGCAGCGACGCGTTGACATCGAGAACCCGCGGCTGAAGAATCTGGCTCCGGCTGAACGCGAGAAGCTGTTTGGTGAGTCCCGCGGCGCGGTCTGCAGCCTTGCGGATCTCCTGAATGTCCAGACGGCGCGCGTCCCCGGGATCGAGCGACTCGTACAGGAAATCGCTGTAGCTGCCGATTGCGGTCAACACGTTGTTGAAGTCATGCGCGATACCACCCGTCAGCTGGCCGA
>JBKJKB010000239.1:0-8725 GCA_046597675.1 Gemmatimonadaceae bacterium | reverse complement strand
TCCTCGAGGAGGTACGCGCCTTGCGGCGGGAGCTCGAGGCCCTGCGTGGGCCGTCGCAATCGTGACCTCGTCCAGCGTGAGACCGACAGGCCCAGCGCCGCCACCGGGCGCCCTCGTTGCATGCACTCCTCTAGCGGCCGTACGTACGATTTGACCGGCTCCGGAAAACGTATTACCTTTATGGTCGGAGGGTAATACTATGCCGAATCCCATGCGCACCGTTTCTTTCAAGTTGCCCAGGCGTCTCGACGACGCGCTGGACGAACTGGCCCGGCGGCGAAAGTCCAGCCGCTCCGCTCTCGTTCGTGAAGCCCTGGAGACTCTGGCAAAGGGCAAGCGGCGATCAGTGACCGCGGCGGTGGAAGGGCTGGTTGGCTCTTTCGATGGCCCGGTGGACCTCTCTACCAATCCCCGGCGCATGGCCGGGTATGGGAAGTGACGCGATTCGTCGTCGATACTGGGCCTTTGGTCGCGCTGCTGAACAGGCGTGATCGCCACCATGTCTGGGTTCGCGAGGTACTCGACACAGTCGAACCTCCGGTCTTCACGTGCGAGGCGGTGATTTCGGAGGCTTGCTTTCTTCTTGGGAAAGTTGGCGACGGCCAGGACGCGGTTCTCGAGCTTCTTTCGGAGGATGTCCTGAGAATCGACTTTCGAATGACATCCGAGCTCGATGCGCTTCGCGTGCTGATGAAGAAATTCGCAAATGTTCCGATGTCATTGGCTGACGCTTGCCTCGTCCGAATGACCGAGCTCGATCCGCGGAGTCAGGTGCTGACGCTGGATGGCGGCTTCCGTGTCTACCGTCGCAACCGCAGGCAGTTGGTTCCCACCATCATGCCGAGCCCCGGTAGCGGTGGCTAACTCGGCGCCGAGCCCCGTGTGGGCGGCGAGCGCTCGAGAGTTCGCCAGATGTTGTACATGAAGCAATAGGCGGCGAGCGCGCCCACTACGCCGCCGAGCGCCAGCATGTGGGTGGCCGTTGGCTCTCCGCGCGCGCGCAGTCCGAACCCGCCCGCCATGAGCACCAGGCCGGCGTTCGCCAGCCAGAGCTGCGCGACCGCGATCGTGCGGTTGTGGATGGCGTTCCCGGTGAACCGGGGGATCACGTGATACGCGACACCATAGATCATCATGCTCACGAAGCCGAGCAGGTTCATGTGGAGATGCGCCGTCCGGTATACCGCCGCGGCCGGTGACACGGCCATGACGACTCCGAGCGTGACGCCGAGGCCGAGCCACACGAGCGCCGCCTTGATGAAGGCTTTCGCGAACCAGTCCATCAGCCCGTGCGGTCGAAGCTTACTTCCTCGAGGGCACGCAGCAGAATTGGCGCATCGACCGCGGCCGCTTTCGCCGCGTCGGTGAGCGTTCGGGAGCCGCCGCAGCAGGCGTCAATGCCGTACTGACGCAGCACTGCCGCAGTCTCCGGCCGGGACTGTATCAGCTCGTGAACGGTGCAGGTGGGATCAATCGTGACGCTATTGTCGGTTGGCATGACCAGCTCCAGGAAGTGCGTGTGAATGATTCGAGAAAGGCCGGGTATCATCGTGGATCGACCCTAGCAGGTAGTCGATGACGTCGCCCGCGGAATAGCTGGATCGCCCGGCGAGGAAGGTGGAGATCGTCTTGAGGTCGTCGCCGCTCGTGATCAGCGGTGGCTCCTGCTCTCCGGAAACGCGTAGTTGCGGGTGGCCGACGTTGGCCGTGAGCGCGTTACACAGACACTTCCGGCCCACGGTATCCTCGATCGCTCCGCCTTTGCGTACGTAGTCCTGCACCGGCTCCGCCGCGCACCGAAAACCGATCCGCCCGTCGTTTCGCTTGTAGGCCACGCGCAGGTAGCCCAGGTCGCACAGGCGCTGCCGCTCGGGTTCGTTCGCGTTCTCGGGCTTCAATCGTGCGATCTTGAACGGATAACCGGTGGGCGACGCGCGGGAATCTGTGATGATGTCGACTTCGCCGCGCGCGGCGTGATCGAGCATTTCCTGCTTGAGGTCGGGGTCGAACCCCGATTCCTCACAGAATGCGAACAAAGTCCCGACTTGCACGCCGGCCGCGCCGATCTTCAGCGCATCGACCAGATGCTGCGGAGAGCCGGCGCCGCCGGCGATCCAGAAGGGGAGACCGAGGTCCCGCATCTTGGACATATCCACGTCGTCGCGGCTGCCGTACAACGGCTCGCCCCGTTCGTTGAACCGGGGCTCGCCTCGCGGCGGCGCGTTGTGACCTCCGGCGGTCGGCCCTTCGACGATGAAGCCCTGGACCGTTCCGTTCGCCTTCCGCGCGAGAGTGGTCGCGAGCGAGTTGGAGGATACGATCGGCAGAAATTGCGGACGGGTGAGGGGCACACCCGGCCCGACGCCGCACTCCCGCGGATCGAGTGACATGAATGCCGGCTCATCCGCGCCCAACCCATCCACTTCGAATCGCATCGAGACCGGCCGATGCTCGGCCAGGGCGTCGAGCACGCCGGGTATTTCACGAGGAATGCCGGCTCCCATGAGCACGTAATCCACATTCGCGAGCATCGCCCCGTACAGCGATGCGAGGTTCGGAAGCTGTACTTTCGTCAGGAGATTGATACCCACCAGTCCGGTGTGTCCCTCCTTGGCGAGGTGAACTTCGACGAAGTTGGCCAGCATCGTGATCTGCTGACGCTCGATGCTCACCGGCAGCTTGTACATCGGGAGCAGCCTGTACCGCTCGCCGCGGGCGCGTCCGCCGGAGCGGAAGTACCGGTGCAGCACCGTGTCGGCCACGCCCGGAATCGGAAAGCTCTTCATGGCCCGGCGCAGGTGCCCGCCAACGTCTCCGTCCTGGAGACGGCGGATGAATACCGTGTCGAGCACCGTTCCCGAAACGACTCCGAGCTGGCCCCTGGTCGAAACGGCACGAGCCAGCTTCCAGTTGGAAACGGCCACGCCCATGCCGCCCTGGATTATTTGTGGTAACGCAGACGCTTCAGGCATTGTCGAGTGCAGAGGGTGAGAGATAGGAGTCACTTAAGAGAGGTCGTCGTCGTACGGGACCACGGGCTCGTGGGACCACCCGGTGTCGAAGTCCGTGCTGCTCTCGACAATGGCGGTCGGATCAGGGAGGCGTCGCTCCGCCACGGCTCGCGTGAGGTCGGACGTCGAGATGATTCCGGCGATGCGGTCATGATCCACGACCAGCAGCCGGTGTACGCCGGTTTTTCCCATCAGACGCGCGGCGGCGGTCGCGTCCTCATCCGGGCTGATTGTTTGCACGGCTGTAGTCATGGCGTCCGCGACGGTGTATTCGTCGAGGGCGTCGATGTCCCGGTCGAGCATCCCGGCGAACCGCATGTCGACGTCCGTGTCAGAGTCGCTCAGCAGGTCCGTGAAGAACGCGCTGTCGCTGAGCGTGTCGTCGGCCATGTCGAGATCGCCGTCCGGGTCGATCCCGGAGAGTTGGTCGAAGGCTGACTCAGGGTCCGGAACGCGGGTGGATTCCGGCCGCGCGGCGGCGAACGCCAACAGGTCGCTGGATGAGATCACTCCGACGAGCTTTCCAGCGTTGGAGACCGGCGCTCCGCTGATGTGCTCCCGGGTGAACAGCTCCATCGCGTCGCGCAGCGAAGTGCCGGGCGTCACCGTGATGGGCTCCGCGGTCATAATGTCACGCACTTTCAGCATTGTCTTCTCCTCCGCCTGCAAGATGCGCCATCCGGGCTCATGGGGCTGTCGGGAAAATCTGGACCGCGTGTAGGGGCACTGCCACTAAAACCGCAAAAAACACGAAGGCCTCCATCGTAGAGCTGGATGCTCTCCGCGGAGGCCCTAATGACCGGAGCCGGCCACGTGGCCGGCTCCGGCATGAGACCGGCTCATCTCAGAAGGCTACCACGCCCTCCACGACGAACCCATTGAACTTGCCGCCGCTGCGGATGTCCGTAGTCGGGAAGTTCGTGTATTTCTGCGTGACGTACTCGGTCTTCATCATGATGTTCGGCGTGATGAACCAGCCGCCACCGAGGGCGGAACGATTCACTTCCACGTCTCCCGCCATGCCCAGGAGCCCGCCTTCAGCTCTGTTGTACCTGGCTCCGACGAAGAGCCTGTCTCCGGGGAGAAACCGCAGTACCGCATCCGCCGCGACCTGATTCCACGTACGCTCCACGGTTTCAGTCTTGGCGCGTCCTGTGGCCCGCTCCACGAGACCGAACAGCTCGAGTCCGCGGAACTTCACGAACGGGTTGATCAGGCCGGAAGTGAACTGCGCCGCCTCGGTCGCCTTGGTATTCTCGAGCACGAAGTAGTAGCGCGATCCCGCGCGGTCTCCGCCGTACAGCGTATTTCCGCGCGACTTCTTGCTGTTGTACGCCGATCCCGTGAGACGCACACGGAGGTCGGGCGTCATCTGCCGATCGAAGCCGAGCTTGCCGATGAAGGTCATCCCACCGTCGTCCGGATTGGTCACGTTGCCTCGAATCTCACCGCCGGTGACGCTCCCCATCGCGAGCATTCCACGAGCGCGCAGGTACACCTCGGCGCCGATCTCGGTGGTGAAGGCGTCCATGATGTAGTTGCCCACGAACGGGTTGTACATCGCGTTGCCGTTGTCGGTGCGCCGGAAGTGCGAGTCGCCGTAATTGATCTCGAAGTGCCCGAACTTGACGGTCGTGTACTTCATCACGTTCTCGAGCAACGGGATCGCGAACGGCGAGTCGTCTATCAGGAGGTAACCGTCCTTGACCCACGTTTCGGGGTGATGCCGCGAGGACAGGTAGGTCGTCATCGCTACGCGAATGCCGCGCGCCACCTGCGCGTTGATGTAGAGGTTCGCTCCCTCGTTGTTGAAGCCGGCACCGATGTCCATGAGCTGGTTCGCGTCGACGCCCGCGGTCAGCTTCGGAGCAGCCACGTTGCTGTGGTCCAGGCTCTGGTACTGCTGGGTGAACGCCGCGCCGAAGTTCAATTTGAAGCCGGTGTACGCGACGCCAGCTTCCTTCGATGCCTCGAACATGTTGATGCCGCGCTGGTCTACCGGGCGGTAATGCTGGATCTCCGTCGGCCTGACGATGTACGCGGGCGCGCGCGGTCCGATCTTGCTCGTATCAGCGGGCTCGGCTGGGTTCGCCGTGGTGGTGTCGCTCTGCACCGCAACGCTGCTGGCAACGATCTGCGCCGAAATCATTCCGGGCGCTGCAAGAGCAAGCAGGGCCGCTGTGAAATACCTTGATGTGTTTCTCATCTCTACTCCTGTGAGGTCCAACTCTGGTCTCCTCCCGCATGCCTTCGCGGCGGATTCTTTCGCCTCCGCCGGGCAGGGAGTCGTACTTCGATGACGTGAAGATGGGACCTCGCGTACCCTTGCTCTGTCGGGTGGCACCGGAAAGTTTGTGAGGCGACTCGGCGCGGATGGTCGGGTAAATCCCTACGGTCCCTGGCCGCCGCCTTCCGTCATTTGCGCTCAGCGGCTCGCGCGAAGCGCGTTCGCTATGACTGCAACGTCGATGACTTCCTGCAGCACCGCTCCGATGATGGGCGGTATGTATCCGAAGGCGGCGAATCCCATGGCCACTCCGCTCAAGCCGAGTCCCGTCCAGATGCTCTGCTTCGCGATGCGGATGGTGCGGCGGCTGATTCCTACCGCTTCGTTCACGCGCCCGAGGTCGTCCACGAGTATCACCATGTCGGCCGCTTCGGCGGAGATGCCGCCACCGTGGGCGGCCATGGCGATCCCTACGGTCGCGGTGCTGAGCGCGGGAGCGTCGTTGGTTCCGTCGCCGACCATCAGCACCGCGTCACCGTCGGCGATCATCGCTTCGATCTGGCGTACCTTGTCTTCCGGCTTCAGTTCGCCCATGGCGTTCTTGATGCCGGCGGAATCGGCGATGCGGCGGGTGTGGCGCTCGTCGCCCCCGGAGAGGAGGAGCGTCCGGCGTATCCCTTTCTCGGCGAGATCCGCCAGGATGCGCCGCACGCCAGGCCGCACGCGGTCGTCGTATTCGACGCGTCCCACGCCCAGCCCGTCGACCGCTATGTAGGCCCGCAGTGCCGAGCTCTGCTCGTCGAGATCGGCGAAGCCGGCGAAGCCGGCGAGGGCAAGCGGGTGGTGCTCGAGTACGTACGAGCGCGACCCGACCGTGACCGTACGTCCGTCAACCTCACCGGTCACTCCGCGACCCGGCGTTTCGGTGACGTGGGAAGCGGACGGAAGCTGAGCTCCCGAGGCGAGCGCCGCTCTCACGAGTGACCGCGCGAGCAGGTGGCCCGGACTCTCTTCGAGACCGCCCGCAAGGCGAAGCACTTCGCGTTCCTGCCAGCCCGGTGCGGCGACAACGGTTGACACCTCCGGAACTCCGCACGTGAGCGTGCCGGTCTTGTCGAAGACCGCAACCGTGACACGCGCCAGCCGCTCGAGCGCGCCGCCGTCGCGCACGACGATCTGGCGCTTGGCGGCGGTGTTGATTCCGCCGATGATGGCGACAGGCGTGGCCAGAATGAGCGGACACGGCGTCGCGACCACGAGCACGGCGAGCACCGTCACGGGGTCGCGGCTGATGGCGTAGGTCACGAGGCACACCACGAGCGTCAGCGGCGTGAACCAGATGGCGTACCGGTCCGCGAGTCGCTGCAGTGGTGCCTTGGTCGCCTGCGCGTGCCGAACCAGCTCCACGATCCGGCCGTACTGGCTTTCCGCGACCGGCGCGATGACTCGCGCGGTGAGCGCGCCATCATGATTGACGCTGCCACTGGGGAGACTGGTTCCGGCGATGGCGGTCACCGGAACGGGCTCGCCTGTCAGGCGCGATGTGTCCACGTGCGAGCGGCCGCTGGTGACGACCACGTCGCAGGGCACCAGCTCGCCGGGACGGATCACGACCACGTCGCCGGCGCGAACTTCACCGACGGGAACATCGCTCATGCTGTCGGCGTGGAGCAGGTGCGCGATCCGCGGCGCGTCTTCTTCCAGCTGGCGGAGCGCGTCGGACGCGCGACCACGCGCGATTTTTTCGAGGGCTTCTCCGCCGGTCTGCATCAGCACGACTATCAAGCCAGGCAGAGGTTGATCGACCAGCACCGCGGCGACCATCGCGAGAGTTGCGGTGATGTCGGTGGAGAACCGCTGCCGCAGGGTGCTTCGCAGCGTCCGCCACACCACTGGCGCACCGGTGATTACGAGGCCGAGAGTCCAGATGTCATCGGCCAACGATCGCACCGGCGCCGAGAGCCACGCCGCGAATCCGGCGACCAGAAACAAAACGGCCGCGGCGGGAAGAAAGTTTCCGCGGAACGCTCCAGCCGGCCCCCAGACCCGAGGCGGCGCTGCCGGATCGACGAGCGGTGGCGACAGCTGCACGGTGTGTGTGGACATGTGCGAAAACCTAGTCAGTCAAAGACTTCCGTGCGTCGGGCGCTGGGGGCTAGGACCGCGGGGGATTCACCTACGTCACCGGTTTCGGCTGCTGCTCGTGCGCGTATGCCCTACAAGAAATCCTCTGCATCCCTACAGAGTTTTCGCCGCCCGGCGACGAGCTTCGTTGCCTCGGTCGGCCAAACCTTAATTTGGAGCAGCGATGCCAACCCCCGCCAACAACGCGCCCGCGGCCATTGTGCCAGCCGGGACCGTACGCGCCGTCGCTCGAGACTGGAGCGTAAAGCGGCCATTCGTCGTAGGGGTGGACGACACCAAGGAAGCATATCCGGCGTTGAAATACGCGGCGGAGCTTTCGATCGTCACTGGCTCGCGTGTCCACCTTGTCAGCGCGCTCAAGCCTTTTCATGGCGTGGGAGCGGGCTCGCCGCAAGAGGAGCGCACGTCCGAGCTGCGGCTCGAGCTCCGGGAAGTATTCCTCGAAGATCTTCTGCCGACCGTCGTTACCCCACCCGTCTGGACCCGGATCGCCAAGATCGGCGATGCCGCCGACATCCTGGCGAGCGAGGCGCACGATGTGCGAGCGGGTCTGATTGTGATCGGCGCGGGGCGGCACGGAACCGTCGAGCGAATTCTGAGCCGGCCGACCGCATTGCGCGTAATTCAGAAAACCGATCTGCCGATCGTGGTTGTGCCGCGCGGCGCAATAACTCCGAACACCGTCGTCGTGGGCGTGGACTTCAGTCCCGCCAGCATGTTTGCGTGCCAGGTCGCGACCGCCATGCTCGGCGGCGCCGGCACGCTGCATCTGGTGCATGTCCAGCCACTGCTTCCGTTGCCCGGCGAAGTCTGGTCCGTGGCTCTGAGCAAGTGGGAGCTCGAGGGTACGATGGACAGGCTCGGCGAGTACGAGCCGGACCCAGCGGTTTATCCGGACATCCGCGTGGAGCGGGCGTCGCTCACCGGCGACATCGCGTCGACGCTGGAGAAGTACGTCGTGTCCGTGGGCGCGGAGCTGATCGCCGTCGGGTCGCATGGCTACAACCTCGCGCAGCGAGCGATGCTTGGCAGCGTTTCGGCGGCGCTCCTCGCGAGACCGACGCAGGCCGTGCTCGTGGCGAGAGCCACGGCGTCCGAGTAGCGTCTCTGCGGCCGAGGCCGCGCATGTCGGGGAAACCCTTCACGGCATGCGCGGCCTTCCCTTATGGAAGCGCGCCGGCCGCCTACACAACTTCCGGTGGCTCCCGACATACCGGGCGCAGCGCGAAAACGAACTTCCTTCTCGACTAACGCACAGCACGTCGCTGGGCGAATACCAAAAGCGGAGAAGGCAAAATGAGGAACACTCTTATCACGGTAACTGCCCTGACCCTCGGCGCAG
>JBKJKB010000197.1:0-4085 GCA_046597675.1 Gemmatimonadaceae bacterium | reverse complement strand
GGCTCGAGGTTGCCGACCGTCAGCTATTGACGAAAACGCTGGAGCAGACGGCCGGAGTCGGCGATGTGTACCGCATACAGCTCGGAGTGCGGTACAGCTTCAACTAGCCGCCCGATGTTTGAGTCACCGGGCTGAGGGTGTGAAGCGCAAAAAAGAATCCCGCCGAAAGGCGGGATTCTTTTTTGGCTCGTCTAGAAAATTGTCAGATTGATGTACCGCCTGGGATTCCGCTGAAAATCGAGCGTCAGGGAATCGACACGCGAGACCAGGCGGCGAACGTCGTCGTACAGCGCCGGGTCGGTGAGCAGGCGACCCGCAGTGCCTTCGCCCCTGTCGAGCTTGGCGAGTGTCGCGCTCAGCTGCACGGACGTCCGGCTGAGCTCCGACGAGAGTTCGACTACGTTCGCGCTGGCCGACTGCATGTTCTTGAGCGTGGAGTCCACTTTGGCAGGGTCGATTGCGCCGGCCGCATTGCGCAGCGAAGCCATGGTGGCGTCCAGCTGGCGTGACTGCGCGGTCACGACCTGGCTGAGCTGATTGACCAGCCGGTTGGTGCCGGCCAGCGTAGACCGAAGCTCTGCCAGCCCCCGTCCGACTACCAGCTCCTTTTCGAACTCGTTGGTGATCGCCTGAACCGACCCCGCGATCGAATCCGCTTTCGCCGCAAGCTGGTCCACGCCCGGCGTACTCGCCAACACCGGGAGAGTGTCCCCTTCGGCGTGGGTGATCGGATTCGGACGATCAGGGATCAGGGCCACCGATTTATCGCCGAAGAAGCCCGCGGGTACGATCTGAGCGCGCGTGCCCTTTGGAACCCGGTAGCCCCCCGTCATCCGGATCGTAGCCACCACGCCGCCTGTCGGGATGAATTCGACCTTGTCCACGTATCCCGCCGTCACGCCGGACAGCAGTACAGGCTGCCCGCGCTTTAGACCCTCGCCCCAGGGGAACTCTGCGTACAGCGGGTAGCCACGCTCGAGCCCGCCCTGCGCCAGCCATACCGTCCCTGAAATTCCGACGATGAGGCCGAGCGTGACGATGATCCCGACGAGAACTTCGTCGCGGCGTTTCATCTTGTAGGAGACTCCATCTTGCTACGCATTCCTCAAATGAGATATCGGGCCAGCGCGATCGCGGTCAGCGCATCGAGCATCAGTATCGCCACTGAAGTTACGACTACGGCACTCGCGGTGCTCCGGCCCACTCCCTCCGCGCCCGCTTCCGCAAAGAAGCCTTCGAACGCGCAGAAGAAGGCGATCGCGGTCCCGAACAACGTTGCCTTGAGCAAGCTGTAGAAAATCTGAAACGGCGCGAACGAGAGGCGCAAACCTTCCGCGAAGGTGGCGGCGTCGACGCCCGCGCTGCCGGCGGCGAACATCGCGGTGACGATCGCGATGGAGTCGGCAAAGACAGTCAGCAGCGGAACCATGATTATCGCGGCAATGAGCCGCGGTACCACCAGAAACGCCACGGGGTCGTACGCCAGCGTCTCGAGAGCGTCGATCTGCTCGGTGACGCGCATCGTGCCGAGTTCCGCGGTGATCCTCGCGCCCACGCGGCCCGTCAGCACCAGCCCTGTCAGGAGCGGTCCCAACTCCAGAATGATCGACTGCCGCGTAATCAAGCCGACGACGCTGAGCTCGACGCCGGGAAGTAGCTGGAACCGGGTCTGCACGGCGGTGACCGCGCCGATGAACGCCGCCACTGCCGCGACCAGCGGCAGGGAATCGATGCCCATCTTCCGCATCTGGCCGATGATCTCCGGACCGTACGTCCGCGGTGACGTAGCCGCGCGGCCGATGTCGCGCGCGAAATAGCTGCGCTCACCGATCCCGGCGAACACGTTGGCGACCGCATCGATCACGTTCGCACGCGAAGAAAGAGGTAGGTCCCGACAACTCCGAACAGGATGCTCGGAATCCAGGCCGCTAGATCCGGAGGGAGGAGCCCGTTCGATCCGATTGCCTTGGTGAGCTGAATGAGTACGAGAAAAATCATGGTCGTCGCCAGGCTTATCCCGATCCCGTACGCGGCGCCACCCCTCTGGGTGCTCGTCGCCAGGGGCGCGCCGAACAACAGAATCACGATGCACGTCACTGGTATCGCGATCTTCAGCATGCGCTCGACCCGCAGCTCGTTCACGTCGGCTCCGGATCGCTCCATCGCGGCGATGAATCGGCCCAGCTCCACGAACCGCATCTCTTCCGGCGCCTTGGGCGATGCGGTCAGCTCTACAGGGCGCTGGCTGAAATGCCGAGTACGCGCTGAATCGAACTGGAACACGATGTTTTGCGTCGAGTCCGGAATCACATGCATGACGCCGTCTTTCAAAAGCCAACCCCGTGCGGGCTCGAAGGAACCGCTCGTGGCGGAAAGTATGTAGCTGGGGTACTCGGGTCCCGCTCCCTTGCGCTCGATGTCGATGCCGTGAACCGTGCGCTCGCTCACCCGCAGCGCGCCGATCTTGTACACGCGACCCTGCTCCGCCGAATATGCGAAGTTGAAGCGCTCGTTGCCGCCCACGAACTGGTCGGCACGCAGCAGCTCCTGCCGTTTCCGATTGGTGAACGGCGCTAATTCGCCGAGGATCAAACCGGCGAAAGTCGCGAGGATTGCGCCGGCAAAAATCGGCGCGATCACGCGGTAAAAGCTGATCCCCGACGCTTTCGCGGCGGTGATCTCGGAGTGGCGGGTAAGGCCGCCGATCGAAAAGACGGTCGCGAACAGGACCGCGGCCGGGAGAATCAGGAACACGGAATCCGGCAGCCAGTACACGTAGCTGAGCAGGAGGTCACCCTGCGTGAGCTCACGGTTCAGGTACGTATCGATGTTGTCCGTAAGATCGAATACGATGAGCAGCAGCGGAAAGCCAAGCGCGGTCGCGACGAAGATCTTCCAGAATTCGCCGAACACGTACCGGTCCAACGGACGCGCGCGCACTCTCATGGGGTCGACCGGCGTCGCTCGAGAGGGATGCCCACACGGACGAGATGTTTTGCGAGCCACGACCGGAAGGCGTCGGTCATCTCCCGCGCGTCGCCGCCGCGCGACGTGGCGGATTCCGTCCCCAGCTTGGACAGCAGCAGGAGGCCGGCGCCACCGAAGAGTATGTTCGCTCCCCACATGGCGAGCGCTGGCGGGACGATCCCGCGACTGCCCAGCGACTGCCCTCCGATCAGAGCCACGTAGTACAGCCCGAACACGCCGAGGCTCACGCCGATCGTGAGCCCGACTCCGCCGCGCGGAAACCGCAGCGCGATGGGCGCGCCAAGCAGCACGAACACCATGCACGCGACGGCGAGGGCAAACTTCTTATGAATCTCCACGGAGTAAAGGTTCATCACCCGGGCGGCTTCCGTCATTCGGATCCTGGAGCCCTCTATTTGCGCCGGCAGCATGCCTCGAGACTCTGCCGCGACGGCTGAGGTGGGATCCTGCGCACCAGCCGAGGCGCTCGCGCGACCCGGGAAAGCCCGCCTGGCTTTTGGAGGGCCGCCGTCATCAGCAGTCGCGTTGATGCCTCCGGAGGCAACTCCAGGAGAGCTCCCGGCCGAAGGCGGGACGCCCGTGCGGGCGGTGGCCGCCTTTCCGGAGTCGCCCCGGCCTCCAGCGAGGGTGCCGAGGAGCGCGCAGTACGCCCCGCTGAACGACCATTCGCCCGGCGGATCCAGATTCGTCTCGCGAACTTCCCGTCCCAATGCCACCTTCGCCTCCCTCGCTTCCTGCAGGCGATCGGCGAACTCGGCCTGCGCCACGGTGTAATTCGATTGGGCCTCTCTTCTGGTCCGCTCCATCTCGCAGACCGTCATTTCGCGCTCCCCTTTATACGTCCCCGCCTGGCTTTCCTTGAATTGGTTTCCCACGCCGCGCACTCTAACGAGATCAACCTTGAAGAAGAGCCGCTGCAGCTGCGTCGGGTCGGAGACCGGCACGTCCTGCAGCGCGCCGTCGTACAGCGTCATGAGAAGGTCGGACAGGTCGGTCGACATCGCCATGTTGCCACTGTCGGCGTGAATCGTTCGTCTCCGTCCCACGTCGCCGAAATCGTAAATGGTGATCTCGCGCATGCGGTTGGAGTTCTTGTC
>JBKJKB010000289.1:0-5206 GCA_046597675.1 Gemmatimonadaceae bacterium | reverse complement strand
CGAGCTGCGGGACGTGACGCCGCAGGAAGTCCGCGTCGTGGCCCAGAAGTACATGCGCGGAATGCGATTCGCGTATGTCGGTGACAGCACGAAGGTGGACCGGAGGTTGTTGCTCGGCTTCTAAGTCGGGTGTGCGCCTGCATCCATTCTCAGTTTCAGGGACGTCCGACTCTTCAACCGCCCGCCGCCTTCCGAGGTCGGCCCCCTTTTGCGCCATTCGCCCGCGCGGCCGCTGCTTTGGCGCGTGTTCGCACCTGTCCCGCCACCCGAGCGAGCTCCCTTAGCTTGTCCGAGTGGTTCACGGATGAGAACAGCAGACCAGCGACACTCAGATCCACGTCCAGCGCCTCCCAGTGGAGGCCGCTGCCACCGGGGCTGATCCTCACACTTGCCAGCTCATGATCCGCCGCGTTCGAGAGCGCGGGAATGGCCTTGGCCGGAAAGCCGAGTACAAACCCACTCGTGAGTTCGACCATGACGCGACCCGATTGACTGTCGTAGGTCACGGAGGTCGCTCGCCGGCCGGTTTTGCGATCCCGCGCATCCTGCTCTCGAGCGGCTCGAATCTGCGCGACTATTCTCGATTTTGCAGTCAGTCTACCCATGATGCTCTCTCCAGCGGTCGAGCAAGTAGCCCGAGTGCTCCTCGACAATCCAGAAAGCCGCCGCGACATCATTGGTCCGCATTCCCGAAACTGATCGGATCGTCTGCGGGTTCGTGGCAGTTGCGAGCTCGATCACCGTTTCCCCGTCTGCGTTCCAGACATGCACGTGAGGCGGATCGTGCTCACGCGGCGGGAGAAAAATCACGCCGCGGAATCCACTAGCCCGCAGGACGGTGGGCACTGGAGAATAACCTATCAGATGGGTTAATGCAACAGTGGGTTTGTGGTCGCGTGAAGCGCCGGGGCTGAACGTGTTATTCTTTTTGGTGTGCAGCGCGTCGCTGCCCGAAGGTCCTTTGGGACTCACCCTCGCCGCTCATCGAAAAATGAGATCCAACATCATTATCGCCGCCGTTGCGGCTGTCATCGCCGGCTGCGCGATTCAGCCAGCCCCGAATGTCGGCACGGGCACAGAAGTACGCGCCGGTGCCGCGCCGCTGTCACCATCGATCGCTGAGCGGCTGGCGAAGTACACTCCCGTGCGACTGGCCGCCGACACGAGCGAGCTCAGTGCAAGAGAGCGGCGCATGCTTCCGCTTCTCATCGACGCCGCGCGGGCGATGCACGAGGCGTACTGGATGCAGTCCTACGGCAATCACGACTCGCTGGTCAACGCGATCACCGATCCGCTCTTGCGCCGATTTGCAGAGATCAACGTCGGACCCTGGGACCGGCTCGACAACAACGCGCCGTTCGTACCAGGTATCGGGCCCAAGCCGGCGGGCGCGAATCTGTATCCGCGGGACATGACCAAGGCCGAGTTTGAGGCAGCCGTGAGCGTCGGTGGCGCGCGCGGATTCACTCAAAAGTCTTTACACCGTCGTTCGACGTGATCCAGCCGGACGGCTCATCGCGGTTCCTTATCACCACGCATTCGCCGCGCAGCACCTGCGCGCGGCGCAGCGGCTGCGTGAGGCCGCGGCGCTTGCCGAGGACGCGGGGCTGCGGCGTTACCTGACCGTGCGCGCGGACGCGCTGCTGGATGACGACTACCAGGAGAGCGACATCGCCTGGCTGGACATGAAGTCGAACACCCTCGACATCGTCATCGGACCGATCGAGACGTACGAAGACGCTCTGTTCGGCTACAAGGCGGCGCACGAGGGATACGTGCTGGTGAAGGACAAGGCATGGAGCAGCCGCCTCTCCAGGTACGCCGGCATGCTGCCGGCTCTGCAGCGCGGAATTCCCGTTCCGGATGCGTACAAGCAGGAGACGCCGGGGTCGGACTCCGACCTGAACGCATACGACGTGGTGTTCGTGGCGGGAGACGCGAACAAGGGGTCCAAGACGATCGCGATTAACCTGCCGAACGACGAGCAGGTCCAGCTCACGAAGGGCACGCGTCGGCTGCAGCTCAAGAATGCGATGCGCGCCAAGTTCGACAAGATTCTGCTGCCGATCGCGCGGGAGCTGATCGTAGCCGATCAGCTCGACAACGTCACGTTCGACGCGTTCTTCTCCAACGTGATGTTCCATGAAGTCGCGCACGGGCTGGGCATCAAGAACACCATCACCGGAAACGGCCCGGTGCGCACCGCGCTGAAGGAGCGGTATTCCGCACTGGAAGAAGGGAAAGCCGACATTCTCGGGTTGTACATGATCCGGGAGCTGCACTCGCAGGGTGAGCTGGGCACGGCATCGCTCGATGACAATTACGTCACGTTCCTGGCGAGCCTGTTCCGGTCGGTCAGGTTCGGCGCCGCGTCGGCACACGGGCGCGCCAACGTCGCAGCGTTCAACTTTCTCGAGGGGATGGGCGCGTTTGCCCGCGGCACCGACGGCAAGTACCGCGTCGACCCCGTGAAGATGCGCCAGGGAGCGGACTCGCTGTCCCGGCTTATCCTCGTGATGCAGGGCGACGGCAACTACGAGGAAGTCGGCCGCTTCAACGAGCGCTTCGGGACCATCGGCCCCGCGCTGCGCGCGGACCTCGACCGTCTGCAGACGCGCGCGATACCGGTGGACATCATTTACGACCAGGAGCGGTAGCCGGTGATCACGGAAGTGCGCTGTGTCTGAGCCGGAGGAGTACAGGGCCCCCGACGGAACCGGTATCGGTCACGTCCATCTCAAGGTCTCGGACCTCGAACGGTCGCTCGGGTTCTATGTCGGTGTGCTGGGCCTCCAGCTCACGCAGCGGTACGGTGCGCAGGCGGCGTTCGTGTCCGCCGGCGGATACCATCATCACATCGGCCTGAACACGTGGCATAGCGAAGGGGGCGGGCCGCCGGCGTCCGGTAACACCGGCCTGTATCACCTGGCGATCCGGTATCCGACGCGGGCTGACCTGGCCAAGGCGGTCCAGCGGCTGGTCGAGGCCAGGATCCGGCTCCGTGGCGCATCGGATCATGGCGTCAGCGAGGCCATCTATCTGGACGATCCCGATTCGAACGGCGTCGAGCTGTACTGGGACAGGCCTGAAGCTGAATGGCCCAGAGCCGCTGACGGCTCCCTCGCCATGAAGACCGAGCCTCTCGACCTCGATCGATTGCTCGCATCCGCTTCCCCCGGGGCCTCCTTGTGAATAAATTCACAATCTTGGCGGTCTTCGGGCTGTCTCAATCAATATCACAATTTTTGTTGGACCATCGAGCACGGGCGGAGGCCTTTTCAGCAATGAAGATTTCCAGGATTCTTTTCGGCGCAGCCGGCATGATTGCACTCGCTTGCGGCGGCGCGGACACCAGCACCACCGCGACGGGCGACACGGCTGCGGCCGTGGCTGCCACGACGCCTGCCGCGACCCCCGCGGCCGCGGGAACGCTGGCGCCGATCACCGGCACCACGCATGAAGTCCGCATGGTATTCGAGAACAACGAGTACAAGTTTGCGCCCGCGAACATCACCGTGAAGGCCGGCGACGGCATCCGGTGGATCATGGTCAGCGGCGCGCCGCACAACGTCGCTTTCGATGCGGCCACCGTTGCGGCGAACGCGAAGTCGCAGCTTTCGGCGAACATGCCGAACCAGATCAGCGAGCTTTCCGGCCCGATGATGATCAACGCCAACGAGACCTACACTATCTCGTTCGCGAACGTCCCGGCCGGCACGTACAACTACCACTGCACGCCGCACCTGGCGATGAACATGCGGGGCGTGATCACGGTCGAGTAACCGTCCGGCAGCGGACTTGCTTAGTGAAACGGAAGCGCGACATACGCGCTTCCGTTTTTCACTTCAGGTAGCTCACATTTCAAAACGATGAAGCGTTGGGCCGGTGGTGCGCTCTGGATGTCGGCGCGCGCGAAGAACGCGCTGCGCAGGCGCGCCCGTGTCGCCATCGTGAGTGGCCTCGCCTTCATCGCCGCGCTGGTGACCTTCGTACTCATTCCCCGGCGCGCGACCCGCGTGGCGACCGCCGTCGAGGCCCGGATCCCCGACCGGCCCGACTCGCAGCCCACGCTCAATGCGCGGATCGGGGCGCTCGCGACGATTGCCTCGAGCGATTCACTGCTGGCCCTGACGCGCCGGCAGGCGGCCCAGGCTCTCGCCGAGTCCACGGACACGCTGCCGTTTTATCTGATCCCGAGACGGGACTCGCTCACGGCGCGGATCGCGGCACTCGGACGTCTCATCGACCGGGCCCGGAGCTCGCCTCTGCCGTCGTCGTATCGCGCGCTCGGATCGTCGTCCGAATTGAGATCGACTCCGATCGTCCAGTCGCTGCTCGATTCGCTGTCCTTCGTCGAGCGCGAGCGCGAGACGTTCGGAGCACTGGGCGGCGCCGATCCTCTGGCCATTGCGCTGTCCGCCCGGGCCAACTCGATAGGCCGTTCACTCGTGGCGATCGCGGTCTCACGCCGTAACGAGCTGCGCGCGGCGCTGCAGCCGCTTCTCCCGCCGCGGGCAGCGCGCGTCATCACAACTCCGACAGCCGATACGATGGCCGTCCACCTGCAGCGAAACGAGGCGATCGGAATTCTCAACGCGGCGAACGCGTCGCTCGCCGAGATACGGCAGCGAAACCTGGAGATCGACGCGCTGGCAGCGCAGGCGCGCCAGCTTGCGAACGTCGACGCGCCTCCGTGGGCGATGCTGGCGTCCGCGCTGGTGATCGCGCTCGCACTCGGCTTTGCCGTCTCGCTACTGATCGAGGTGCGCAATCCGCACATCGCCGACGTGCGCGAGGCGGAGCAGACCGCCGGCACGCGCGTTCTCACGGTGGTCGATCCGCGCGAGCAGATCGTGGAGCGGGCTCGGAGGCAGTCGGACGTCGAAGCCCCTCCGGTCATCGACGTCATCTCCGGGACGTACCGGATCCTCTACCTGCACCTTTCGTCGCTCGACGCGCCGGTGAACGCCGTGACCATCACCGGTGACGACATGGATATCGCGTCAGCGGTCGCGGTGAACGTCGCCGCGATCGCCGCGTACGAAGCGCGCAGCACGCTCGTGATAGACGGCGACCCCGTGACGTGCGGGATCGCCGGCGCGCTGCGCATCGCGCCCGATCCCGGCCTTACCGCGGTGCTGGCCGAGAAGGTGGCACTGTCGGACGCGGTCGTGTTCACGACGATCGGCCGCGACCAGATGCTGGC
>JBKJKB010000357.1:0-3188 GCA_046597675.1 Gemmatimonadaceae bacterium | reverse complement strand
AATGGCCGCTCCCCGACAGCAGCAGACCAGGTATGTGTTCGTGACTGGCGGCGTGGTCTCGTCGCTGGGCAAGGGGATCGCCGCCGCCTCGCTCGGGCGGCTTCTGGTCGAGCGCGGCCTGAAGGTCACGATCATGAAATTCGATCCGTACCTCAACGTCGATCCCGGCACGATGTCGCCGTTCCAGCACGGCGAGGTGTACGTCACCGACGACGGCGCGGAGACCGATCTCGATCTGGGCCATTACGAGCGGTTCATCGATCGCCCGGTGTCGCAGGCCAACAATGTCACCACCGGCCGCATCTACCTGAACGTCATCACCAAGGAGCGCCGCGGCGAGTACCTCGGCTCCACCGTCCAGGTGATCCCCCACATCACCGACGAGATCAAGTCGGCGATGAAAAAGGTCGCGGTGGACAATGACGTGGTGATCGTGGAGATCGGCGGCACTGTCGGCGACATAGAGTCGCTGCCGTTCCTCGAGGCGATTCGCCAGTTCCGGCAGGAGATCGGACGCGAGAACGCGGTGTTCATTCACCTCACGCTCGTACCGTTCATCAGCGCGGCCGGCGAGGTGAAGACAAAGCCGACCCAGCATTCGGTGCGCGAGCTGATGGAGATCGGAATTCAGCCCGACGTGCTCATCTGTCGCACGGATCGCGCGCTGTCGGAGGAAGTGAAGCGCAAGATCGCGCTCTTTTGCAACGTGGACGAAGGCGCCGTGATCGAGGCGCGCGACGTCCCGTCCATCTACGAGATTCCGCTGCGCTTCCACGAGCAGGGTCTCGATGAGCGCGTGATGCTTCGTCTCGGGATTCTCGGCAAGCGCTCACCCGATCTCACCGCCTGGCGGGAGATTGTCCAGCGGATCAGGCACCCCAAGGAGCGCGTCAAAATCGCCGTGGTCGGGAAATACACCCAGCTCGCGGACAGCTACAAGAGCGTTGCGGAAGCGCTCGGCCACGGCGGGATAGCGAACAACGCGGGCGTCGACATCTCCTGGGTCTCCAGCGACATGTTCACCTCGGCGGACCGTACCGCCGAAGTGTTGAACGACTACGACGGAATGCTCGTACCCGGCGGGTTCGGCGTGCGTGGCGTCGACGGCATGGTCGCGGCCGTTCGTCACGCGCGCGAATCGGGAATTCCATTCTTCGGCATATGCCTCGGCATGCAGACCGCGATCATCGAGTTCGCGCGCCATGTCATGGGACTCAAGGGGAGCGACTCGAGCGAGTTTGCGCCCGACTGTCCTGACCCCGTCATCTCGCTCATGGAGTCGCAACAGCACGTGACCGACATGGGTGGGACCATGCGCCTGGGCGCGTACCCGTGCAAGCTCGCGCCAGGCTCGAGAGTGGCGGAGATCTACGGCGAGGCGCTGATCAGCGAGCGGCATCGTCATCGCTATGAGGTGTCCAACAAGTACCGCGATGCGTTCGTGGAGAACGGTCTGGTGCTGAGTGGCCTCTCACCCGACGAATCGCTGGTCGAGATAGTGGAGCTGCCCGACCATCCGTGGTATGTGGGCTGTCAGTTCCATCCAGAGCTGAAGTCGCGTCCGACGCGGCCGCACCCGCTGTTCGCGAGCTTCATCGGTGCGGCGCTCGTCCGCAAGAAGACCCGCGCCGACAGCGCGGCGACGAAAAACGCGACCAAGACTCGAGGTGACACGCCGGTGATGGTCAGCTCGGGCGCCAGGTAAGGATGGCGGTCGTCGCGCCCGTCACGGCGCGCATCGAGGTATTCCCGGCTGACCGACTTTTCCTCATCGCGGGCCCGTGCGTGCTCGAGGGGGACGATCTCAATCTTCGCGTCGCCGAGAAGCTCGCGCGACTCGCCGAGCGCGTTCCGGGCGGCGGGCTCTTCAAGGCCAGCTTCGACAAGGCCAACAGGTCCAATGTGGATGCGGCGAGAGGCCCTGGTCTCGACGAAGGATTGTCCGCGCTCATGCGGATCAAGCGAGAGACGGGCCTGCGCGTGCTGACCGACGTGCACCTCCCCGAGCAGTGTGGGCCCGCGGCCGAAGTCGCGGACGCGCTGCAGATACCGGCCTTCCTCTGCCGCCAGACGGACCTGCTTGTCGCGGCTGGACGCACCGGGCGTCCGGTGAATGTGAAGAAGGGACAGTGGATGCAGCCCGAGGGAATGGCTGGCGCGGTCGCGAAGGTGAGGTCGGCGCAAGGGAACGGCGAAGTCGCGGTGACGGAGCGCGGTACGTTCTTCGGGTACGGCGATCTCGTCGTGGACATGCGCAGCTTCGTGCGTCTCCGCGCGGCGTGCAAGGCGCCGGTGATCTTCGACGCCACGCACAGCGTGCAGCGGCCCGGGCAGGGCGCGCGCGGGAGCAGTGGTGGCGCCCGCGAGTTCATTCCGGTGCTCGCGCGAGCAGCCGTATCGGCCGGAGCGGATGGGCTCTTTCTCGAGACGCATCCGAATCCTGACGAGGCGCCGAGCGACGGGCCGAACATGATCCCGCTCACGCAGCTGGATCACCTCATCGCGCAGGCGGTCGATCTGTGGACGCGCGCGCGGGTGTGAGATGAGTCTCTCACGCGATCACGCGGCGCGGGTCAAGCTCGTCGGGTTCGACGTCGACGGCGTTTTCACCGAGGGCGGGATCTTCCTCGGCGTCGCCGGTGACGCGCGCGTCGAGTTCAAGCGCTATGACATTCAGGACGGACTCGGGGTACAGCTGTTAAAGAGCTCGGGGATTCGCGTAGCGATCATCACCGGCCGGGAATCCGACAGCGTGCGGCTGCGGGCCGCCGAGCTGGGCATCGAGGATTGCGTGCAGGACAGGGATGCGCGAAAGCTGCCGGCCTTCATGCAGCTCCTGGATCGCCATGGCATCGCGTCCGAAGAGGCCGCCTTCGTCGGGGACGACTTGCCGGACCTCGGCATTCTGCGGATGGTCGGTCTTCCAGTGGCGGTCGGTAATGCCGTGGACGAAGTGAAGAAGGAATGCGAAGTGGTGCTGAGTCGCGACGGCGGCCACGGCGCGGTGCGGGAATTCGTCGAACTGCTGCTCAAGGCTCGCGGCGAGTGGACGGACGCCGTCGAGCGTTACGTGGAAGAGCGTTCGCGCGCCGCTCCCGCTGCCGCGGTATGACCGGGCGTTCGTCGGACGAGGAGATTCTCGAGCGCGGGCGCTGAGTGCTCCGGATGGAAGCCGAAGCGGTCACCAG
>JBKJKB010000251.1:0-7234 GCA_046597675.1 Gemmatimonadaceae bacterium | reverse complement strand
CAAGGGCAATCCGTCGACGACGCCATCGCGAACGGAGCCGTCGCAAGGCTGCGCCCCGTGCTCATGACCGCGCTCGTGGCGGCGCTGGGCTTCCTTCCGATGATGCTTGCGACTGGCCGCGGCGCCGAGGTCCAGCGTCCGCTGGCGACTGTAGTGGTCGGGGGGATTCTCTCGTCGACCGCATTGACACTCCTCGTACTACCGGTGTTGTACCGGCTGTTCTCCCGCGATAAAGAGCAGGTCATGGGATGACGCGTGAATCGCTGATCACTCCTGCGCGCTGGTTCGAGATCGGTCGCGTTGTCGCCGTTGGAATCATCGTCGGCCTCTTTTATGCGGGCCTCGTTCCGCTGTCTGTGCTCATAGTTGGCGTTGCCTTTGGACTGTATCCGCTTGCGAAGACCGGATTGGTCACGCTTGTTCGTGAACGGCGGATCGGGACTGAGGTCTTCGTCACTATCGCGACGACGATCGCTATGCTTGGTGGGGAGTATGTCGCCGGCGCGATTCTGATGGTGATCATCCTCATCGCCGAGTTGATCGCCGAGCTGAATACAGAGCGGGCGCGGGCGTCGATCCGGGGCCTGATCGGCACTGTTCCGACGACCGTGCGGATTCGTCGCGCAGCGGGCGAAGTCACAGTGCCAACCGCGGAGGTGCGCCCGGGAGACGTCGTCATCGTCAAGGCAGGCGAGAAGATTCCCGTCGATGGCGTCGTCGCTGCAGGCGACGCGTCGGTCAATCAGGCGCCGATCACCGGGGAAAGCATTCCCCAGGAAAAGACGCCGGGAACGTCGGTGTTCGCCGGCACGATAGTAGAGCTCGGGGCATTGGATATCACGACGCGTGGGGTCGGAGCCGACACGACGTTCGCCCGCATCGTCGCTCTGGTCGAATCGGCGGAGGAACAGCGAGCCCCAATCCAGCGGTTGGCCGATCGCGTCGCCAGCTGGCTGATCCCCGGCGTGGCGGTGTTTCTCGTGATCGTGTGGTTCGTGACCCACGACCTGAAGATGATCATCACGTTGCTCATCTTCACGTCGCCGGCGGAGCTTGGTCTTGCCACCCCACTCGTCGTCATCGCTGCCATCGCCCGCGCAGCGCGCAGCGGAATTCTTCTCAAGGGCGGCGTCTACCTCGAGGAGCTAGCGAAGGTCACCGTCATTGCGTTCGACAAGACCGGCACGGTCACGATCGGAGAGCCGGCAGTGACGGGCGTCGATCTGTACGACACCTCGATGAACGAAGCGGACTTGTTGAAGCTTGCCGCTGCCGCTGAGCGCCGGTCCAGTCACCCGTTGGCCAACGCGATCGTCGCAAAGGCGAGCGCATTGAAGATCGACGTGCCCGAGCCGACAACGTTCTCCGTTGTGAGAGGACGGGGCATCAGGGCGACGGTTTCCGGACGTGACATCCTCGCCGGTAACGCCGCATTTCTCGCCGAGTCAGGTATCTCCCTGCCGGCGGACCATGCGGACGAGGCGAGCGCCGTGGTGTACATAGCGACGGATGGCAGGGCGAGTGGCGCGATCCGCCTCGCCGATGAACTGCGGCCCGGCGCCCGCGAGGCAATCGCGGGGTTGAGAGCCAGTGGCATCAAGCGAATCGTGATGCTGACGGGTGACAACGCCGCGATCGCGAACAAAATCGGCAGCGATCTTGGCGTCGACACCGTGATGGGTGACTTGCTACCCGAGGATAAGGTCGCGGCGATCGAGAAGCTGAAGGCCGGAGGGGCACGTGTCGCGATGGTCGGGGATGGCATCAACGACGCGCCGGCTCTCGCAGCGGCACATGTCGGCATCGCAATGGGCGCCGCCGGGACGCAGGCCGCGATCGAAGCCGCCGACGTCGCGCTGATGACCAACGATCTCAGTCGCATCACGATGGCCCGCGCGATCGCCAGGAAGGCCTATCGCACTATCCAGGAAAACCTGATCGTGGGCGTGGGCGTCGTACATGTGCTCGGAATCATCGCCGCCCTGATGAAGTGGATCGGGCCTATCGAAGCAGCCTTTATCCACCTCGGCCCGGACATACTCGTCTTTCTGAATTCCATCAAGCTGCTGCGCGTCCGAATCGACCTGCCTGTAGTGGTCCCCTCTGCGATGAGTGGAAAGACCTTGAGGAGTCAGCTATAGCAGCGTCCATGTGACGATGACCGCAATGACCACGACGAGGCCCACGATTCCAAAGCGCCGCAGGAACAAGTGGGCGCGGGGACCGATGAAATAAGCAATCATCGCGATCGGCACGTATTTCAACGCGCGCCCGATAAGCGACCCGGCGATAAAGGTGCCGAGTGGCAGGTGCGCCGCGCCGGCCATCGATGTGTAGAGCATGTAAGGAATCGGCGTGTATCCCGACGTGACCAGCGCGAGAAGCATATTCGAAGCATAGACGCGCGCCACGGCGTCGATGTGCTGAGCGATGCCGTACGAGTCGAGCAGCGGTCGAACGATGTCGTTAAAGACCACAGCCCCGAGGAAGTATCCGCCAGTTCCGCCGATGACCGAGGCAAATATCGCGAGACCCGCGAACCACACAACCCGCTCGCGGAGGCCGAGCGTAAGCGCGACTAGCATGGCCTCCGTCGGCCCGGGAAATACCGTGGCTTCGAGCAACGCCAGCACGACAAGAATCACAGCGCCGAGGGGCCGGTCTGCCAGGGCAGTCAAACGGTCCGTAACCGTTTTGGCCGCCGCCGATTGAGGCTCGACGAAGGTCATGCGGCGAGTGTCACTCCGGCTTTATGCGCTCATTTCGGAAATGGCAGGTCACTCGGGCGCCGCGGGCGACTGCTGGTCTGGGTGTGCCGCACGACCCATCGCTGACCGCGCCGCTCGAGAATCCGCAGTCAAGGTCGAGACTGAACCGGCCAGCGCGACCAGCACCAGTGCAACGGGTGGAATGAAGCGATTTCTCATTGGCATATCGAAGAAGTGGCTCTGAACCTCAATGTTGAATACCGCCGTCAATCTTTTCGATGCGTCAACGTTCGCTCGCGATCGTGATTGTGGCCGGCGTGGACGCGGACCCCGTGCGAGTTCATACCAGGGCGCAGAAAAAGAAATAGCCCCTCAATTTCTGACGGACTATATCGTTTCTACTCTGCAAAGTTGCCCCTCCTGGGCTCGAACCAGGACTCTTCTGATCCAGAGTCAGACGTGTTGCCAGTTACACCAAGGGGCAAAAAACGCCGCGGGGAGCCGCGGCGCCAACACGAAATCTAAGGCCAACGGGCTCCCGGCTCAACCGGCGATTGGGTCCGGCCGCCACGCGGACTACATCGCCGATGCCAGCGACTGGAACCTCGGATCCTCGCGCAACGAAGCCAAATCGGTGTCGTGCTCGACCCACTCCTTATGTCCAAAACCGTTGTCCACCGCTTTCTGGAGCGCGGAGAGCGCGGCATCCGTCCGGCCCGCAACGGCGTACGCGCACGAAACGTTGTACAGAATCATCGGGTCCTCGGGGTCGAGCGCCAACGCCCGGCCCGCAAGCTCCAGCGCGCGATCGACCTGGCCAGTGCTCGCGAGCGCGATGGCGCCCAGCACCAGGCCACGGGCATCGTCAGGATTGAGCTCGAGGTGTTTTTCAACGAGCTCGAATCGTAGCTGCCGTTTCGCCACCGCATCCTCATGGCGGCCCATCGCCGTAAACGCCTGCGAGAGAAATCCTGGCGCCTGATAATCGTCCCGGCGAATCTCGCTCGCGCGCGCGAACATCTCGGCAGCACGTTCCCACTTGCCCTGCGACAACAGCGCTCGGCCGTAGAAGTAAGTGGCATCATACGAATTCGGGTCGAGCTCCAGCGCGCGCTCCAGCTCACGCTCGGCCTCCACGAATTCTTTCCGCAAGGAGACCGCGAATCCGCGCGCGACGCGCGCCTCGGGGAGATCGGGCGCCAGCTCTATCGCCCTCTTGCTCGCCGCGTCGGCTTGATTGAGGTTCGAGGCGCGCGCGTCGAAATACATGTACAGAAAGGAGCAGCAGTACGCGACACCCGCGTGCGCCAGCGCGTAATTGGGGTCGATCTCGATGGCGCGGTTGAACATCTGCCGGGCGAACTTGAGGCTCTTCAAGCGCATTTGGTTGAAGTACTGCCTTCCGCGCAGGTAATAGTCGTATGCCTCAAGATTCGTCGTCGGTACGTGCTCGATGACTTCCAGCTCGCGCTGCGTGAGGACGATGCGCAGTGCTTTCGCGATGTTCTGCGCGATGTCGTCCTGAATGGCGAACACGTCCTCCATCTCGCGGTCGTACCGCTCCGACCACAGCTGGTATCCATCCGAGACACTGATCAGCTGCGCGGCGATTCGCAGCTTGTTGCCTGACTTGCGGACGCTGCCTTCGAGCACGGTCCCGACCTCGAGCTTGCGCCCGATGTCTCGAATGTCCTCCGTCTTTCCCTTGAACGCGAACGAGGATGTGCGCGACGTGACGCGAAGCGCCTGGATCTTGGAGAGTGCGTTTATGATCTCCTCCGCGATCCCGTCGGTGAAATACTCGTTTTCGGCGTCCGCGCTCATGTTCGTGAACGGGAGCACCGCGACGGATTTGGTGGAAGCGCTCACCGGTAAAGCTCCTGGATCCTTGCCGTTTCCCTTTCGCGATTCCGGGGCCAGTGCGTTGACGAAGCTGATCGCGGTCTCGAATCGGTCCCGGGGCTCCATGGACAGAGCCCGCGCAACGGCGGAGTCTATATGATCCGGCACCGGTACACGAAGCGATTTCAGCGTCGGCGGCGATTCCGTGAGCCGCTTCGCGAGCACGGCCTGCGCCGTGGCTCCCGTAAAGGGACGCGCGCCGCTCAACATCTCGAATAGCATCGACGCCAGGCTGTACTGATCGCTCCTGCCATCGATATCCCGTTCGGCCATCGCCTGCTCGGGGCTCACGTACGCCGGAGTTCCGACCATCATGCCTGTCTGTGTCAGCAGTGTGTCTCCGCCAGCGGCGCTCACCGCCTTGGCGATACCGAAGTCCATGACTGTGGCTTGGCCCTCGTGCAACATGATGTTCTCGGGCTTGATGTCGCGGTGTACGATGTTCTGCCTGTGCGCGTAGTCCAGCGCGGATCCGATCGCGCTCACCAGCCGTACCGCTTCGACATAGGGGATCTTCTTGTCCCGCTCGAGCCGCTGCCGCAGCGATTCGCCTTCGACGTAGGGCATGACGTAATACAGCCAGCCGCTGGCCTCACCTGAATCGAACAGGGGCAGAATGTTCGGGTGATTCAACCGCGCGGCGAGCTTGATCTCGCGCAGAAACCGGTCGGGACCGAGCGCTGCTGCCAGCTCCGGGTGCAACACCTTGAGCGCGACGACGCGGTCGTGCTTCAAGTCCTGGGCAAGAAAGACCGTCGCCATGCCCCCGCGGCCGAGCTCCCGCTCCAGCGAGTACCGATCCGCGACCGCGGACTGGAGGTGCTGCGGGATGGCGCTCAATAGTCCCTTCGTCGCAAAGCCGGTCCGCTCTGATTCATCCGGTTCAACCTACCCGGGGAGCGGTCGGCGGTGCAATGACCCGGCAAACCCCTCAACAGCTCCGACCGGCGAGGAACCAGCAGCCGGTGAGATCGTGTCACGGTTCGCATAGATTGACGCCTGCGCAGGCGCGTGGTTAAGGCGATGGCCGGACCTTTTCCGGCTCTGCGCCGGTAGTGAGAGTTCGCGCCCGGCCCTCTCTGACGTATCAACACCTTACGGAGCAACCATCCCTAAGCAGTCCTTCACCGGCCGACGCTTCGCGCGACCACCAGTCAACGCGCGAATCGCATTGCTCACGGCTTTGCTGGCGCTCGCCGCCTGCTCTCCGTCGTCCGACGGATTCCGCGCCGGCCCGGCACCCGCGCGCGCTGCCGCGGACGATCTGTTCGGCTCGCTGGCCTTGCGGTTCTCCAGTCCGATCCGCACGCCCAAAGCCACGGCCGCGCGACGCAAGTTCGGCCGGCATGTCTTCACGCCGTCGCTGATCTACAACGACACGTCGGTCTGGAACTACGTCAACGGCCGTGACAGCACGCGCGCCCTGATTCTCGCCGGCGAAGCGACGCCGCGAAGCTACCTGATCACGCCGCGGTGGCCAGCGCCGAGACCCACCGCGCCCGCCGACGGAATACACGGCCTCCATCTCAAGCGACTCAGCGCGAGCGAGTACGAGTGGATCAACACGTCGGACTTCTCGGTCGGTCGGATCACGCCCGCTGGGTTCGCCGCGGTGATCGCCGGCCTGTTTACGGCGGCCGAGGATAAATCGAGCGCCGTGCTTCGCGCCCAATTCCGCACCGAGTTGCCACGCACCTTCGCCATCCTCGACAAGCTCTGGACGGTCGACACTCTGCGCACCGTTCGCGACCGCGACGGCGGCACCACGCTCACGCTCGGACTCCGTATCACGCCGTCACGAATGCCCGGCGCGTACGCGGACTACCTGAACGAGTACCTGAGCGACACGCGGATGCGCATGGTCGCAACCGACTCACGCGGCTCGCGCTGGATGGAGGTTACCCTCCGAAACAAGCTGTTCATGGTGCGGGTCAGATCGCGCGACGGAAAGCTCGCGCCGCTCGAGGGCGGAACGCGCGCAATGCCGGATTCGCTCATCCTCCGCTCGGACCTGACCACCCAGATCGGAATCTTCACGGTCGGGTGGAGCAACCTGATCGGCGATTTCTCGATCATTCGCGGCGCCAACGAGCGCGGCTGGCTCTTCCAGTTCAGAAAGGAGCCGGAGTGGCGCCTCCCGCTCGGCGCGCGCCGCCTGATTCCGACCCCGCTCAAGCGCCCGTTCGCGGGCAGCGGCGCGAGCTACCAGGTCCTCGTGTACACCCAGTCCAATGGACAGACTATCGTCAGTCGCCGTGGCAAGACTGTCGTCCAGGAGAGTGCGATCCTGCGCTTCTTCGCCCGGCTCTCGGCGCGCGCGACCGGAGATTTCTACGGGAAGACGGAAGTGGACGAATCACGCTTCCTGCAGGATGTCTTCAGCGCCATGCGGGCGGACGTCACCGCGAGACTCGACTAGCCAGGACGCACGAACGCCGCGATTTATCGGGATGATAATCGCGGCGTTCTCCGCTTCAGCAGGTAACCACGCACAAGGCCATTGGAACTCTACGTCCTACCGAGCGATGGCGGGTACCTACTGATTAATAATACTCGTTGGTTAGACGATTTGTTGCAACAATCGTTTCACCAGCATGGAGCTGAGGGGGCTCGAACCCCTGACC
>JBKJKB010000237.1:0-2728 GCA_046597675.1 Gemmatimonadaceae bacterium | reverse complement strand
TCAATCATTCGGATATCCATCCAAACGCCCACGCGCCGCAACTGTGCCTGAACGTACACGGCCAGCTTGCCACGGCCTGTTCCGCTTCCTACGCTAGCGGTAAAGCGGAAAGGGCGTCCGTCCTTGTCTAGGACTCCATCGCCGTCGCGGTCCACCCAACCAGCAGCGGCGAGCAGCGTTCGCGCCTGTGCCGTGTCGTAGGGCAGCGGCTCTGGCCACTCGCGGCGGCGGAACTGCCTCCCCGTAACGACCGCGTCAGTGATCGGTGCGTCGGACGGGAGGTTCAATACGCTCAGCAGCTCCCTACGGTCGACAGCATGCGTGAGCGCGAGCCTGACCCGCGGGTCGCGGAAGATTGCAAGACCCGCCTTCCAATAAATCGCGTCCGCACCCGGGCTGGGGTCGTAGTAAACGGTGAAACGCGGATCGCTCGAAATGCGCGGAATCTGACCGGGCTCGCCCAGCGCGATGTCCACGTTCCCGCTCAGCAACTCGTTCAGACCCGCCTCCCCAACGAACTTGAGAATCACGCGCTGAATTCGTGGCTTGCCTTTGTAATACCCTGGGTTGGCGTCGAACTCGATCAGTCTATCTGGCAGGTAACGAACGAATCGGAAGGGTCCATTCCCCACCGGGTGCGTCCAGAAGTCCCATTCCCCGAACTTGCGCGGGTCGAGCGACTTGAGCAGGTGCTCCGGGTAATAGACGATGTCGGCGATGTAGCCGTTACCCCGCGCCCGAATTCGAACCGTCGAGTCGTCGACGACGGTCGCGTCGTTTCCTACATACTGGGCGACGGCTGGATGTGCGAGTAGATCCAGCGTGAACTTGACGTCACGGGCGGTGACGGGTTTCCCATCGTCCCATCTGACGTCTGTGCGCAGGTGGTAAGTCCATTCCTTGAAGTCGGCGGAATGTTCCCAGCTTCGCGCCAGCCGGCCCTCAAGTTCGCCACGCTCATTCCACGTCGCGAGCGGAAGAAAGGTGAGGAAATCCAGGTCCCACGCGTTGGGTTCCAGGACCCTCGCGTCCGGGACAGCCATCACTACAGTCGCGCCCCGTTCGAGCGCTGGGTCACGTGCCTCGCGACGACAACTCGCAAGAGCGAGGAGTGCGAGCAGCAACAGGACGCGATTGGGCAGCCGCGTGGGGCTTCTCATCCAATGCTCCTCAGCTCTCATCGTCCAATGGGATTCTCGACCGGAGAGCCTGGAGCCATCAGTGCTCCTCGTCGATCCACAAGTGCTCCACCGACCACAGCGGATTGGCGCGGAACGGAGTACTCAGCCCCCTGACTCTCCGATGGGCGACGTACGTCTCGACGTTCAACACGAGAAAGGTGAACGGCATCTCCTCGGCAAAGACCGACATCAAGCCGCGAAAAATCTCGTCCATTTCATCAGGGTTCCGTGCGTTCTGCGCCGCGTCGAGCCACTGGGTAACGCGTGCATTGCGGTATCCGATCGGAGAGTCCTCGCCGAAGAAGTGAATGAGATCGTCGACTCTGGACCAAAGAAGCCAGAGTGCCGCGTCGAATTTCCCTGCTCTCATCTGCGCACGCCCGACTCCGGGCGCCAGTGACGTGATCTCCATCCGGACCCCCAGCTGTCGGAGCTGGGCCTGAACGTATACCGCAGCCGCGTGCCAGTCGGGGTTGACGATCAGCGAGAACCTGAACTCCAGGCCGTCTCGCTCGCGAACCCCATCGCCATCAAGGTCTTGCCAGCCCGCTTGATCGAGCAGTTCGCTCGCCCGTTCACGGTCGTAAGGCAGCGCCACGGGTAGCTCTCCCTGCCAGTATTGACGCTCGGTATAGACCCCATCGACGATGGGTAGATCTTCATTCATGTTGAGCACTTGATGGAGCTCGCGCCGGTTGATCCCAAGCGTCAGTGCCCGACGCACACGAGGATCGCGGAACAGGGGATTCCGCTGATTCCAGAGGATGACTTGTAGAGCCAGGATTTCGTGCCAGATCTCGTAGTACACGCGAAAGCGAGGATCTTTTTTTATCGCAACCACGTCAGCCCTGAGGAAGTAATTCACTGCATCCACGTTGCCGCTCAAGAGTTCCGTCACGGACGAGGGACCGAACTTCATGATCAATCGCTCGATCTTCGGCTTGCCCAGAGCGTAATCGGGATTTGCCTCGAACTCCATGAAGGTCTGAGGCATCTGGCGGACGAAGCGATATGCGCCGTTGCCGACCGGGCGCGTCCAGAACTCCCATCGCTTGAACTCAGATGGTTGGAGATCTTTCAGCAGGTGCTTCGGGAAATAGACTGCCACGGTTTCCGGGTAGGTAGAAGGAAAGTCGCTGTTGTACGTAATGACGAACGTGCTGTCGTCGAGGACAGCCGTTGAGTAAGACCCTGGCGTTTTCACGAGCACATCGGGGTGACTCAGCAGGTCCATGGTGAACTTGACATCGTGCGCGGTGACGGGCACGCCGTCGTGCCACCGCACACCGGTGCGAAGGTGGTACGTCCAGGTGCGGTAGTCGGCCGAGTGGTCCCAGCTCTTCGCCAGTCGGCCCTGCATTTTCCCGTTCTCATCCGGCAGCGCCATCTGGAGAAAGACGATGGCTCGCAGCCAGTTCCGCTCGTCACCCGGATATAACACCGTGAGAGTGGACCCACGCGCATGTCTGCCCTCGCGCCTGTCGCAGCCCATGCTCGCGATGGCAAGCGAACCAGCGCACAGCTGCATGAATTCGCGCCGGTCAAGC
>JBKJKB010000105.1:0-5715 GCA_046597675.1 Gemmatimonadaceae bacterium | reverse complement strand
GGAAGGCCCCGACCACAACGAGCAAGACCGTCCCGAACACGACCGCGCCGAGCTTGTTCCCCGTGGTCAATCGGAACTCGCGCGCCACGATCAAAGTGGCGTTAGCCGCGACACTTGCTTCGCGATGCGCCGGCGCCCTGGAACGCGCATCGAACGTAGTCCTGGGTCCGGCGCCCGCCGATCCTGGACTGCGTGAAACGTCGCGGTTTCCGTGGCAGCCTGCGCCAGGATGGCTGCGCTCGCAGCCGCTCCCCGACGGGGCGCTACCGCCACGGTATCTGCGGCGACCTGTAGTAGTTGAATCCGAGCGCCGACCAGCGCGGTGCGTGCCTGGCAAGGCGCTGTCGGAAGTCCTCCCAGTTGCGCGCTGAGGTCGGCGACCATGCCACTTCGGCAACCGCGGCGAGGCGTGGAAACGCCATGTACTCGAAATCGGCGAGTGTCACGACCGTCTCGGACCATAAGGGCGCCTCGATCCCGATTATCGACGCCTCATTTGCTCCGGCGATATGCCTGGCCGGATCCCAGTCGTACGACGTGCGCACGTCCACGTATCCCGCCCATTTCAACCCGAGCGCGGTCGTCGAGTCGTACTTCATATCCAGATAGACTTTGTTCGCTGGGGAGAGAATGAAGCGCGCGCCCTGACGAATCGCGTCGCGAGCAGTCGCGTCAGGCCGCCAGTACTGCACGATGGTAGTCGGATGCAGCCGCGTCGCGCCGATCTCGTCCCAGCCGATCATCTCCTTGCCGTGGGCTCGCACAATCGATTGAACGCGCTCGACAAAAGTGGCGTACTGGGCCGGAGAGAGCGTTTTCACTTCGTCGCCGCCGATATGGAACCACGGTCCGGGCGTGATGGCGGCTAGCTCACGCACCACGTCGTCCACGAACCGGTACGTGACATCCTTCGACGGGCACAACGCACTGAATCCAACCCGGATCCCGGTGTACAGTGCCGGCGCGCGGCCGTCGCAGTTCAGCTCGGGATAGGATGCGAGCGCGGCGTTGGTATGTCCCGGCATGTCGATCTCCGGGACTAGGGTGATGAAACGCTGGCGCGCGTACTCGACGATGTCCGCGTATTCCGCCTGGGTATAGAAGCCGCCGCGCCCGCCACCAACCGCCGTGCTGCCGCCGTGCGCTGTCAGGTTGGGCCACGACTTGATCTCGATCCTCCACCCCTGGTCGTCGGACAGGTGCAGGTGGAGCCGATTCAGCTTGTACAGCGCCATGTGGTCGATGTAGCGCTTGACGTCGGCGGGTGACAGGAAATGGCGCGCGACGTCGAGCATCGCGCCCCGCCAGGCGAACCTCGGTCGATCCACGATACTGACGGCATGAATAGCCTGCCGGCGTGGCAAGCGCCCGGCTTCAAGCTCCGCAGGCAACAGCTGGCGGAGGGTCTGAACCGCATAGAAAAGTCCCGCGGCGGAAGGGGCTGACGCGGTTATCCGATCGGCGGAGATGTTCAGCGTGTACCCTTCGGTTCCGAGGCTGTCCAGCGATGTGTCAACGAGGAGGCTGATCCCGCCTGCGACCGACGTATCCGACAGCGGCAGACCGTACAGGCCGTTCGCGAAAAGGTCGGGGAAAAGCAGCTTCGTCAGGTACAGGGCGGGGCTGGCCGCTTCCACATGAGTGCCGGCATACACCTGGGTCTCAGGCGTCAGCGTGAACGTCCCGCCAGTCCGGATAACGGATGATGGGGCAGGCACGAGCGCGATCGGCGCCGGCTCCGCGGTCTGCTCGGCCGGAACTGCCGGGGCCTCATCGACGCGCATGGGCGGCGCGCCAGTGCACGCCGCGAGCGCGAGCCCCGACATGAGTAATGCGGCCCTCACCAACGTCCTGCCGTCCCGCCGCGTAAAATTCATTGATCTCATTGAATCGTCTTTCGTGAACCAGAACCTGACACTCATGCGATACAAGATCCTGTCCTTCGCACCAGCCCTCCTCCTCGCTGCGTGCGCTCGGTCCGCGACGCCGCCTTCCGCGCCTTCACCCGCCGCCGACTCCGGGCAGCCCCGCGCCGGCGCCACCCCCGGTGGCGCGCCGGGGACCACCGATTCCGCCGCGGGCGGACGTTCAGGAGCAAGCGCCACGCCGAGCCCGCGTCCGTACAACCGCGTGATCACCCCGGAAGCTATCACGCGGCGCGGGTTGTTCGCCGTGCACCGGGTGGGTGACAAGCTTTTCTTCGAGATCCCGAGGAAGGAACTGTACAAGGACATGCTCATCGTCGGGCGCTATGCGCGCGCGGCGGCCGCGGATCCCGCGACCCCGGGCGGCGGGTTCGGCGCCTACGGCGGAGACCAGTTCGGCGAGCGCACGCTGCGATGGGACCGCAGCGCCCACCGCGTCATCCTGCGGTCGCCTTCGTTCACGATCACGGCCGATACCGGACTGTCCGTGTACCGCGCGGTTGAAGCGTCCAATTATCCGCCCATCATCGCGGTATTCAATGTGGAGGCCTACGGTCCGGACAGCGCGGCCGTCATCGACGTGACGCGGCTGTTCACCACGGCCATTCCCGAGATTGCCGCGATCCGCGGGAGCATAGATGCGCAGCGCTCCTTCATCGAGCGCGCGATCGCGTTCCCCGACAACGTCGAGATCGAAGCGACCCAGACCGGAACGCCGACGCAGACAGGTGGCACGGGTGGTGGCGGTGGAGGCTCCACTCCGCAGCGGGACGCGCAGAGCGTGCTCGCGCACTGGAGCCTGGTGCGCCTTCCCGAACAGCCGATGGTGCCGCGCAGATTCGACGAGCGCGTCGGGTTCTTCTCGATCCGCCAGGTCGATTTCGGTACGCAGGAACATCGCTCGGTCTTGCGCCGCTACATCACCCGCTACCGGTTGGAGTGCTCCGAGCGCAGGGAAGGAGATCTCTGCTATCCCAGGAAGCCGATCACGTACTATGTAGATCCCGCCACGCCAGAGGTGTGGAAGCCGTTCGTCCGCGCCGGAATCGTCGAGTGGCAGTCCGCATTCGAGGAAGCCGGCTTCAAGGATGGCATCGTTTCCGGGGAGGTCCCCGCCAACGATCCCGACTGGTCGCCCGAGGATATCCGCCACACGATGATCCGGTGGCTGCCGTCGACGATCGAGAACGCCGTCGGTCCGCACGTCAACGATCCCCGTACCGGTGAGATCCTGAACGGGTCGGTGCGCATGTTCCACAACATTTTGAACCTTCAGCGGTCGTGGTATTTCACGCAGGCCGCCGCGGTCGATCCGCGCGCGCGCCGGCTGCCGTTCCCGGATTCGCTCATGGGACGGCTGCTGCAATTCGTCGTCGCGCACGAGATCGGCCACACGCTCGGACTCCAGCACGATCAAATCGGCAGCTCGACTTACCCAGCCGACAGCATCCGCAGCCGGACCTGGGTCGCGCGCATGGGGCACAGTCCCAGCATCATGGATTACTCGCGCTTCAACTACGTGGCGCAGCCCGAGGACAGCATTGCGCTGAAGGACCTCATCCCGCGCGTGGGCCCGTACGACGAGTACGCGATCATGTGGGGGTACAAGCCGATCCCGGGCGCCAGGACTCCGGATCAGGAGCTGGCGGTACTCGATCAATGGGCGCGAATGCAGGACACGATTCCGTGGTACAGATTCGCCGCGTCTAACGAGTTCGGGGCGACCGGCACCCAGAGCGAAGCTGTCGGTGACGCTGATCCCGTCAAGTCGACGGGGCTCGGGTTCCGCAACATCGAGCGGGTGATCAGCTACATCGCGACGGCCGCGATCCGGCCCGGCGAAGACAACAGCGATCTGCGGGAGCTGTACGACAGGACGATCGGCCAGTGGGCTAACGAAGCCAATCACGTGGCGACCCTCGTGGGTGGCGGGACGGTCCAGCACAAATCGGGGAGCCAGCCGGGACCGGTTTACACCCCGGTCAGTCGCGCGCGCCAGGCGGCAGCCGTCCGCTTCATCAATGAAAACGTCTTTCGAACGCCTACATACCTGATTCGTCCGGAGATCGCCGCGCGCATCGAAGCGTCCGGCATGATCCGCCGCATCAACAACGCGCAGGCGCGGGTGCTCAACAATCTGCTCGACGATGGCCGGCTCAACCGGTTGCTCGAGCAGGAAGCGCTGCTTCGGAATTCCGCGGAGGCCTATCAGCTCTCGCGGATGCTGGATGACCTGCGAGGGGGGCTCTGGTCGGAGCTATCGACTTCGCGTCCGGTGATCGATGCGTTCCGTCGCGATTTGCAGATGGATTATCTGTCCGCGATAGACGCCAAGATCAACCCGCCGGACAGGCCTGCAGCTACGACGCCCACGTTCGGAACTTCGCCGGCGCCACTGTCCGACGACGCCAAGTCGCAGCTTCGCGGCGTGCTCGTGACGCTCAGAGGAGAAGTTCAGCGCGCGATTCCGAGAGCAGGGGACAGATCCACCCAGCTGCATCTGCAGGGCGCGCTGTACAGGATCGGTGCGATACTCGACCCGAAAAAGTAAGAAACAGTTTTCAGATGGGATTCCCGCGGTGTGCGTTTCCCGTTTTTTCCGTAATTTCGTTTACCCGTTACCACGGCCTAACGGACTAGCGGGAAAGCCGCGAACGCACACCGCGCGCTTGCTTAAGGCGCGACGGCATTGAACACCGCCTCGGCTTGCAGTGTCTTTAGTGCGACGTGGGCACGGCTACGTCGGAACGCAGCCAGGTACCTGGCGTCCTCCTTGTAAGTGGTCGGATAGACCGCCGGGACGGGTTGCGGTCGCAGCTCGTGATCCACGTTGACGAACGTAAAGACACAGTCGTTCGACAGGTCGAGAACATTTTTCCCCTGGCCGATTCGTTCGATCTTTATCTCGACGGCGATGGACGTCCTCCCCGTGTAAACGATGCGGCTCAGGTAGCGAAGGGTGTCGCCGATCCGCACGGGACGGAGAAAGTTGATTCTATTTACTGCCGCTACGACCGCGCGGTGGCTGGCGAGTTGCCCGGCATGGATGGCCGCGAGCTGGTAGGCACGATGAATCAAATGTCCGCCGAAGATCTTGCTCGGAACGTTTTCGTGCTCCGGATAAACTCGCTCCCACGCGGTTGCAACCAGATCGCGGGTCAACTTCGCTTTTGCGCCTGCGGTCTCACGCTCCCGCCGCAGCCGGAGGAAAAGCTCGAACTCCTCCCGACTGGGCTGCTCCAGCGCGGCGCGCTGCCGAGCGCGGACTCCCTCGCGCCGGTCAAGCGCGCGGAGCTGTCTCTGCCGTTCGAGGTCGTCTCCATACTCGATGGGCTCGATGGGAATGTTCTGTTCGCCGGATCTCGCGACCATCGTGAAATAGCAAGACGCGATGTGCCGCGGCGGGTCGCCGTCCTGCTCCACGCGAATGCCGACCTCCATCGAGGTTCGTCCCACGCAGTTCACGCGCGCGAGAAAGAGAAGGTCGCGCGTGACGTCGGCCGGCGACCGGACATGGATCCCGTCGATCGCTGCGGTGACTACTCGAGCCAACGGCTCCGCGCGCCGGACGTATGCCAGCGCCGTTTCTTCCGCGAGCTTGTCGAGGATTTCCAGGGTGAGGCCGAACCGGAGATTGCCGGGCACGTCCTGATCGACCTCCATGAAACGCCGTCGAAGAGCGGGGTCGCAGCTGAACGGAAGGACCTGCGTG
Organism: Gemmatimonadaceae bacterium; assembly: GCA_046597675.1. GTDB lineage: Bacteria > Gemmatimonadota > Gemmatimonadetes > Gemmatimonadales > Gemmatimonadaceae > JACDCY01. Next base: position 78 of record JBKJKB010000105.1, on the reverse strand, counting down.
ATGGATGTCTCGATGGGTCGCATTGCGTGGGAACGAAAAAGGAGCTGGGGCGGCAGGATTCGAACCTGCAACTTCCTG
>JBKJKB010000022.1:0-2805 GCA_046597675.1 Gemmatimonadaceae bacterium | reverse complement strand
GCGCGCGATACGGACTTTACCGGCACGCTGGTGGATGTCTTCCCGGACGGCACCGCCCGCGCGCTGTCCGACGGCATCCTGCGCGCGCGGTATCGCGGCGGCAAGATGGCGGCAATCCTGCTGAAGCCGGGCGAGCCCACCGAGGTGACCATCGATCTCGGCGCCACCGCCAACCTTTTTCGAGCCGGCCACCGCATTCGCCTTGAAGTGTCGAGCAGCAACTTCCCTCGATTCGATCGCAATCCCAACACCGGAGGGGTGTTCGCAGAAGACCGCGACGTGGTGACTGCCAGGCAGACGATCTTTCATGACGACCGCTACCCGTCGCGCCTGCAACTGCCGGTCGTGCCACGGCCGCCGGCCGCGCGCGCAGTCGAACAGCGGTTTCTCGACGGTGTCTCCACCGACGCGATCAGCACGATTCATCGTCAGGTGACGGAGCATCCGCACATCGCAGGATCGGCGCGTTCGATGGCGGTGGCCGATCGTGTGCGGCGTGCCCTCGATGGCGCGGGATTGCAAACCGAAGTGCGGGAGTACCTCGTCCACCTGTCGACACCGCGGTCGGTGACGGTCGACATCGTGTCGCCGATCGCCGAGTCGCTCACCGTGCGCGAACCGGCCAATGCTGCGGATGCAGATGGCGCGCATCCGGAGCTCGGCCCTGCGTTTGTCGCCTACTCCGCATCGGGTGTCGTGACGGCGCCGGTGGTCTACGCCAACTATGGGCTGCCGCCCGATTACGCGCGCCTAGCCGCGGCCGGCATCGATGTTCGCGGCAAGATCGTGATCGCCCGCTACGCGCGCAGTCATCGCGCCGTCAAGCTGCACACGGCGGAGCAGTCTGGCGCGGCGGGCCTCATCATCTACTCCGATCCTGCCGACGATGGGTTTGCGCGGGGGCCGGTGTGGCCTGATGGCCCGTGGCGTGCGGACTTTCAGTCGCAGAGCGGCAACGGCAAGTACAGCTGGTTCTGGCACGGCGATCCGCTCACCCCCGGGGTTGGCGCCACACGCGATGCGCCGGCGCTCGATCCGGCGGTCGCGCCGACGCTGCCGAAGATTCCCGCGGTCGTACTGTCGTGGAAGGAGGCGGCGAAGATTCTGTCGCGGCTCGCCGGCCCGGCTGTACCTTCAGGCTCCGGCTTCCAGGGCGGACTGCCGTTCACGTATCGGCTGGGCCCCGGCCCGGTGTCGGTGCGTCTCGATGTGCAGATGGACGCGAGCCGCCGCCCGATCCGCAACGTCATCGGCAGGATCACCGGCCGTGACCCCGATCGTTGGATCGTCCTCGGCACGCATCACGATGCGTGGAGCTTCGGCGGAATGGATCCCGGCACCGGGCTCGGCCCGGTGTTCGAGGTCGCGCGTGGCCTCGCGGCGCTGGTCAGAACCGGCTGGCAGCCCGAGCGGTCCATCGTCTTTGCCTTCTGGGATGCGGAGGAGTTCGGCCTGATCGGATCCACTGAGTACGCCGAGGCGATGCAGGCGGAGCTGCGCGAGAAGGCGATTGTCTACATCAACACTGACCTGTCGATGCGGGGCCGCTTCGACGGCGGCGGCACGCCGTCGCTGCGCGACTTCCTGGTGCAGGTAGCGCGTGATGTGCCGCATTACGATGGCGCCGGATCCGTTTACGATCGCTGGCGTGCGGAGGAGTGGCTGCGCCAGCCGGTCGAGCGACGCCGGCGTGGTCAGGACGGTTACGAAGTGGAGCTGGCGGCGCTCGGCAGCGGCGCCGACTTCGTGGCGTTCCAGGATTTTCTGGGCCTGCCCACGCTGCAGATGGAGTTCGACTTCGAGGGCAGCTACGGTCCGTACCATTCCAACTACGACACGCGGCAGTACGTGGAGAGGCACGTGGATCCGGGATTCAAAGTCGGCCAGACACTCGCGCGCGTCCTCGGACTGAGCGTGCTGCGGCTGGCGTCGGCTGATCTACTCCCGTTCCGCTACTCGCACTACGCGCGAAAGATGGAGGAGTTCATCGACGGCGCCGGCGCGTGGGCGGTTGATGACATGGGCCGTCGGCGTGTGGCGATCGACCTGGCAGCGGCGCGGCGCATCGCGAGCCAGGCGGTGGCGAAGGCAGCGGCGGTTGAAGCGCGGCTGGATCAGCGTGTCGCGGCCGGCGCGCTCGACCCGATCCGCGCGCGACCGATCAACGACGCGCTCGTCCGGCTGGAGCAGCAGTTGCTGGACGAGTCGGAACCGCCTGCGACCCGTTGGTATCGTCACGTCATCTACGGGTGGAACATCTACTCGCTTTACGAAGGGCAACCGTTGCCGGGACTGGCGGAGGCCATCCGCGTCGGCGACCCGGCAGCGGTGGCTCGCGAGACATTGCGGCTGGAGCGGGCCTTGTCGCGCTTCGTTGCCGGCCTGGACGAAATCGCGCGGCTCGCCGACTCGCTAACTCCGCGCTGACCGGGGTTGCCCTCCCGACCCGAACGAGCTTCTCTACGGCTCCCCGACTGGCGTGTTTTGCGAGCTGGTGAACTCCAGCGCGCTATTGGTCCGGGCGCTGAGCCTGACGGTCCAAATATGCCGCCGGGGTGAGAATCGCGATGCCGCGGAACGGGTGAAGGGCCAGCAGATCCCCGTCACCTGTCACGATCACATCGGCGCGCCCGTTCACCGCGACGTCGAGAAACTTGTCGTCGTTCGGATCGCGCGACACGTGAAACGTTTGCAGGATTGTCACGATCTGGACGAGGGGGGACAGGCGAAGGAGTAGCGCTTCACGCCTGTCGCGCGAGACGTAGGCGTCGAACTTGGGCGATAGGAGCTTCTCGGTCAGCTCAC
>JBKJKB010000284.1:0-2759 GCA_046597675.1 Gemmatimonadaceae bacterium | reverse complement strand
CCGTTGATCACGAGCACTTCGCGCGCGGGCTTGATGACGCCCTTGACGGTCGAAGCCTCCTCGATCCACATGCCCAGGACGAACACCCTGTCACCGGGGCTGGCGCCCGCCGAGCGTGGGTCCACGATGAACGCGCCGGAGAGCTGACTTTCCACGTCCACACGATCACGCAGCGTCTTCCCCGCGCTGGTACCCCAGTAGTAGTAGGTGCCGGGTGCGCCGGCGATGAATCGGACGGTCTTCGCTCCGCCGGCGGGAAGCAGGATTCCGGTGTCTCCGGAAGAGGGCCGTGTGTGGAGACCGTACACGCGCACCGCCGAGTCGGCGAGCGTATTGCGGAGGGTGACGCGGATCTCAGTTCCTTCGGGAACGCGGATCAGAGGTCCCGGCGTCGAAGGTGCGCGTCCCGGCTCGGCGAAGGCCTGTATGGAAACGCTGGCTCCGTCGTCGGCTTCGGGGAACCAGGTGCCGTTTCGTATCTCGAGCGTGAGGTCGAGCACGCCCTTTTTGAGGGACCCGGCCGGAGTGCGGTTGTCGTTGGTGGAAATTCGCTCGAGAGCGCTCGGCGCCGCGTGGGCACCCGCCAGAAACGCGGTGAGCGTGAATATGAGAGCGGGACGAACGACTTGTGTGCGCACAGTCAACTCCAGGCGTAGGCTAGCAGGCCACGAATGCGACTTCCCGGCCCGCTGTCAATGCTGAATCCCTGAAGGGCCTCGACCGCATGTTTACGCAACGCCCTCATTGACTCTTTTCCGGGGAGCATGTTGAACCTCGGTAGAGGGAGACTGCCGGTGACTTGCGACCGAGTTTGCTATCGCTAGAATGGAGGCAACTGCAGCCAGGAGACCGTATGCAACGCCGCTTCGCTCCTATCCTCTTCCTCATCACCTCCGTGCTCCCTGCTCAGCAGGGCCCGGTACCGCTCTATACCGACCTGGGCACACATCACCGTGCCATCAGCACGAAGGTCCCCCAGACGCAGCAGTACTTCGACCAGGGTCTGCGTCTGGTTTACGGCTTTAACCACGCCGAGGCGATCCGGTCGTTCACTCGCGGCGCCGAGCTCGATCCGTCGTGCGCCGTCTGCTGGTGGGGGGTCGCGTATGCGTACGGGCCGCACGTCAACGCCGGGATGGACTCCGCCAGCGGCGTCGCCGCGTATGAGGCGTCGCAAAAGGCGATCAGACTGAGCGGCAAGGGCAGCAAGTGGGAGCACGCCTGGATCCACGCCGTCGCGGCGCGGTATGGGCCCAACCCGACCGCCAACCGCGCGAAGCTCGATTCAGCGTACGCGCGCGCGATGGCGAAGATCGCCCGGACCTCCCCGAACGACCTCGACGCGGCGACCCTGTACGCCGAGTCGATGATGGATCTCCGGGCGTGGAACTACTGGACACCGGATGGCAAGCCGTATCCCGGCACGACCGAAATCGTTCGCCAGCTCGAGCGCGTGATCGCAAAGAACCCGCAGCATCCCGGCGCCTGCCACTATTACATTCACGCCGTCGAGGCGGTGACTCCGAAGCTCGCGGTGCCCTGCGCCGAGCGGCTCGCCCGTCTCATGCCGGGTGTCGGACACATGGTGCACATGCCGGCGCACATTTACGTCCGCGTCGGACGGTATGCCGACGCCGCCGAGAGCAACGTTCACGCGATTCACGCCGACGAGGTGTTCATCGAGGGCCAGAAGCCCCAGACGCTGTATTCCATCGGGTACTATCCGCACAACATCCACTTCCTCGCGTTCGTGTCGACCATGGCGGGCCGGAGCGCCAAGGCGATCGAGTCCGCGAGGACGCTGACGACGAAGGTGAACCTCGACGTCGCTCGTCAGGCGACGATGTTGCAGGCGATGGTGCACTACCACGTCCTGACGCTGACGACATTCGGGAGATGGGACGAGGTCCTTGCCGAGCCGTTGCCGCCTGCCGACCTGAGATTTCCGGTCGCGATGGCGTACTACGCGCGCGGCGTGGCGTACGCGGCGAAGGGCCGGATGGAGGAGGCGCGGACCGCGCTCGATACCGTGAAGGCCATCGACGCCGCGACGCCAGCGAACGCCGAGACGAAGTCCCCGACCTCGATCGCCGTTCACGCGCTGATGGGCGAGATGGCCACGCGCGGCGGCCGGCTCGACGAAGGCATAGCGCACTTCAGGGAAGCACTGAAGCTCGAGGACGCGGGCCTCTACTTCGAGCCGCCGACCTGGTATTACCCCATCCGGCAATCGCTGGGCGCCGCGCTTCTAAAGGGCGGCCGGAACGCGGAGGCGGAGGCCGTCTATCGCGAGGACCTCCGGCGCTTCCCCGAGAACGGCTGGTCGCTCTTCGGGCTCGCCGCGGCGTTGAAGGCGCAGGGGAAAGCGGGTGAGGCCGCGGCGGTGGAGAAACGGTTTGCCGCCGCATGGTCCGGTGCCGACGTCAAGCTGATAGCATCGCGATTCTGAGCGGTTTGATACCATTGGCGCCTCGCGATCCGGGGCGCCGATGGGCATCTGACCGCCACCATGCATACCTGCCCCGTTGACCAGAACCGGCAGTTGAGCTAAAGTGAATGTATTCACGTTAGTGTGAATATATTCACTTTAGGGATGTTATGCGACCAGCCAGGAACAGCGCCCTCCGGAATCCGCTCGACTACGCGCTTGGCAGCACGACTCGCACTCGGGTTCTGCGAGCGCTCGCCCTGCACGGGGGCTTTGTCAATGTACCCGGCCTCGTCCTCGCAGCCCGGGTCGATCCCGTAAGCGTGCGGAG
>JBKJKB010000234.1:0-2857 GCA_046597675.1 Gemmatimonadaceae bacterium | reverse complement strand
CGGCGCACGCGCCTGTGGCGGGGACAACGAAAGGGTAAGACTGTACTCGCCGTGCAAATCGCGCGAGAGAGCGTTGGCCACGAGTATGTAGCTGCCGCTCGCGTCGACCGTCCATTCGATCAAAGAATTCGTGTCCTCGCCGCTATCGTCATCGAATTTGACGCGCACGAGCGAGTCTCCCTCGATGCGATAGAGGTAGAGGAACGTATCGAACGCGGACGACTCCATCGACGCCCGCACGCTCGACCCGGCGGTGGCCTCGAGCGAGTACGCGTGGAAGTAGGAGCCGTCGGCCAGGGTCGAATCGCCGCCGACGAGCGCGCTGCGCAACGCCACGCCTGGCTGAACGGCTCTACGAGGCGCGCGGAGGATGCGCTGGGCCGATGCACCTTCAGAGACAGTGTTCGTTTCCGCGGCCTGCTCGGCGGCACAGGCATCGTCGCAGGCGCCGAGCGCGACGGTGTAGGGCGCGACGGCCGCTGTATCGCTGCTCGCATATGCGGTTGCGACCACGAGGTATTGGCCGGCGGCGGGCAACGTCGTCACGAGCCGCGCATTGGTACCCTCTCCTCCGTCGTCGTCGGTGGCGACGATGCGAATGGTGTCACCCGAGATGGACGCGAGGTACAGGTAGGGATCGTTTACCTGCGACATCATCGTGATCACGATCCGATCGTTCGCGCGGCCGCTGAACCGGTAGGAGTGGAACCGTCCGCGTCCCGGGAGGCGGGGCGTCTGCTGGGTCATCTCTCCCGTCGTCGGAACGCCGGGCAAAAGCGTGCGATGAGCAGCGGCGAGAGCTCGCCCCAGCTGTGCGCGCGCGCCGGCGACGGCAACCATCGCGGCAAACCGGTCACCCTCGGCTGCGGCGCCCTGCTCGACGTGGAGGACGTACGAGCCCGAGGACGACCCCGAGTAAGCGGTAGCCACTATCACGTACGTCGCTCGCTGATCGACCGCCCACTCGATGAGAGAGTTTGTGCTCTCACCTCCGTCATCGTCCGACTGGATCTGGCGGAGAGAGTCGCCCTCCAGGCGAAACAGGACCAGATATGGATCGAACTCGGTCGATTGCAGCGAAACGCGGAGCATTCGCCCAGCGCTCGCCTGCAAGACGAACGTGTGAAAGCTCGCGCCGGGGTTGCGCCTAGCGGCCGCAGCGGACAAAGAGTCCTCGACCACTCCTGACCGCGGAATGGATCTCCGCTCCGCGCGTAGCGCGAGCTGCTGCAAAGCGCTGTTCCGAACTGCAGGCGTGCCGTCGTATGCTGCGCAGGCGTCGTCACAGGGGCGCCGAGTGAGCGAGTATGCTCCGATACCGCGCGCGCTGTCCGCGCTCAGCGCTGACGCAACGAGCAGGTACGTGCCGTTTTCCGGCAGCACGGCTACCAGTCTAGCGTTCGTGCCCTCGCCCCCGTCATCGTCGCTGCCGATAGGCCGCAGCGAAGTCCCGTTCAACAGAGCCAAATCGAGATACGGGTCGAACTGCTCGGAACCCATGGCGATGACGATTCGCTCGTTCGCGCGACCATCGAAGCGGTATGCCTGGAAGCGACCACGACCGGCCAGCTGCGGCGCACCGATTGACAGCGAGGAAGTCAGAGTGTCGCCAGAGGGGAAAGCATCGAAGGGGGCGGACAACGCTGGAAGAAGACGGACTCGTCCCGCGGATGTTTCTCCGACCGCGCACGGGCCGCCAGCCGCACAGGATGCGGCCATGCTCTCAAGGCTCAAGCGATATTCGCCCGTGGCGCTGGTCGAGAAGCTCCCCGCGACGATCACGTAATCGCCAGCGCCCGGGAGCGCGACTGATAGCTGCGCGTCCAAGCTTCCGCCGCCGTCATCGTCGTGAGCTACCTCACGAAGCGTGGCGCCATCTACTCTATACAGAAAGAGGTACGCGTCGAAGTCGCTCGAGTGATTCGTGATGACGAGCTGTTGGGCCTCCCGTGCCGTAAATCGCCACGGATGGAACGGCTTGCCGTCCGGAAGCTTCGGTCCCGCGCTCTCGAGTCTGCCCACGACCGGACTTCCAAGGGTGATCACACCCGCGGGCGCGGCCAGGATAGTCGCTTCCGGGGAAGCCTGTGGAAGCTCCGCGCCGACCGCGCACACGCCGAGCGACGCGCACACGTCCGCGAGGCGCAGGATAGACAGCGAATAATTCCCCGTGTCGGCCACGGTGAGCCCGTTGGCGATGACGATGTACTCACCGCTTCGAGGCAGTCGCGCGGTGACCATCGAATTGCTGCCGCTGCCGCCGTCGTCGTCGGACTTGATGACCACGATGCTATCCCCCTCCAGCCGAACGAGGTGCAGGAACGTGTCGAAGCGCCCGATGTCCGGAGCCAGGGACGAGAGAAGGATCGCGACTTCCTGGTTTGCCTCGCCAGTGAACCGGTACGAGTCATAGTGCGTTCCGTCCCCCAGTAGTGGATCGCCGCGGCTGAGCCGCGCGGAGAGGGTGTCGCCGACTGAGGCCGGCGCCGCGGTCGCATTGCGAACGGACGCGAACAGCGGCAGCTGCTGCGCAGGTCCTGCGGTCGGCTCGCACGGTCCGCCGGAAGAGCACGCGTCCGCCATTGAGCGAAGACGCAATGAGTACCGTCCTGCTGTATCCGGCCTAAGGCTCGTCGCGACGATGACGTAAGTTCCGGAATCGGGCAGCTCGACGGCAAGTTGGGAATTCTGCGTATACGGGGCGTCGTCGTTCTCGCGGATCGACACGGGACCGTCAGCCGTCTGTCGGGCGAGGATCAGGTACGTATCGAAGTCGGGAGACGCGTGATCGATTACGATGCGCTGGCGCGCCCTGGCTTCGAAGCGCCAAGGATCGAACAGGCTGCTGTCGCGCAGG
>JBKJKB010000029.1:0-4919 GCA_046597675.1 Gemmatimonadaceae bacterium | reverse complement strand
CTGATTGCCCCGACTCGGGCCGGGATTGCTTCGCCTCCTGCGCGCGCACGAATGGCGCGATGATCGTCAACGCGACAACCAAAACGAAACACATTATTCTTTTTGGCTTGAACATTCTGACCACATTCCCTTACGGCTTCAGGTGCCCCTGGAAGTAGCGGCGAATGGCTTCCAGCCGGTAGCGTTCCAACAGTTCATTCCCCCGGCCCGAGTAGTCTCCCCAATGATCCCAGCCGGGCAGGATGATAAGGTCGTAGGGTTTGCCGGCGCGAGTCAGAGCATCGATCATCTTCATCGTGTGCGAGAAAGGGACGGAGATGTCGTGGGTGCCGTGAATCAGAAGCAGCCTACCTTTGAGATTCCCGGCCAGGGGAAGATTCGAGGCGTATTCGAAGGCTTCCTTGTTGCTCTGGGGAGAGCCCAACGCAAAGAAGTTTGGGTGGCCATACGAGTCGGTGATCCCAGCCACAGCGACACCAACATGAAAGACGTCGGGAGCCTGCAACATAGCGCGGATGGCATGGTAACCACCGCGGGAGAGCCCCAATACGCCCACGCGGCTCAAGTCCATGTAGGGCCGCTCTGCGGCCAACCCTTTAAGCGCGGCCGCGTAGTCTGGAACCTCATAGCGGCCGAAGGTGCCGGCAGCCACGCGGTCGAACTCGCCTCCGCGGGACAGCGACGGCATCGGATCGCGCACATCCACCGTGAAAGTGATGAAGCCCAACTGGGCAATGGCCTGAGGCCATACAGGCTGGTTTTCTCGCTCTCCATTGCCGGTAAATGTGCGCACGACGGCGCCGGCGTAGAGGATCACCGGATACTTCTTGTCAGGGTCGAAGTTGTAGGGCTTGTACAGCACGCCGTAGAGGTCGGCTTTGCCGTCGGCGGCCTTGACCAAGAACTCCTCCGGCGGCTTCCAGTTCAATCCTGTCAGAGCGTCAACATTGACAGTCGCCAGGGTCTGGAGCAGCTTGCCGTCTGCGCTGCGCAGCTGGACCGCCGGCGCTCGATCCACGCTGGAGTGCCGGTCGATGAAGAACTGGCCGGAGGGAGCGAATTGGATGTCGTGTTGTCCTGCCGCTTCGGTCAGTCGCGTGAAGCCCTTTCCTTCCAGGCTTACCCGGTAAAGATGGATATCGTAAGGTCGTTGTGGGTCGCTCTGGGCGGTGAAGTACACCCACCCACTTTTCCCGTCCACCACCACGACCCTCTCGACGGACAATTCTCCTTTCGTCAGTTGCCGGATCAGATTGCCACCCAGGTCGTACAGGTAGAGATGCTTCCAGCCGGCCCGTTGTGACACCCAGAGGAATCTCGTCCCATCCTCGAGCAAAGTGAAGGCGAAAGGCCTCGTAAACATCCGGCGCACCGGAACCGGATGCCCTTCGGTCAGAACCGGGCGCGTCGACCCAGTCGTCGAATCGGCGACCACGAGCTCTAAATTGGGGTCGTAGGCACGGCTGCCAAAGAACAACAGGTGCGTCCCATCGGGCAGCCACTCCAGCAGCTGGATGTTCTGATCCGGTTCTTCCCCTGTGTCCACGCGGACCCTTTTCTGGGAGCGGATGTCAATGAGGAACAGCTCCACCCGCGTGATCGGTAGACCCGGCTTGCGCGCGAACGGATACCATTCCACCTCCTCGGTCGAACCCAGCCAGTGAGCGAGGGGGATTCTGGGCACGCGACGGTGATCCGCTTTTTTGACGGCCAGCTTGGAGCTGTCCCGCGACCACTTGACCGTGTCTCCCCAGCCGAGAATCCACTCGTAGTCTTTGACGCCGTCGCTGGTGAGTTGCACTTCGCCGCCATCCGCGGTGGACCGCAGCCAGAGGTTGTGGTCCTTGAGGGTGGCAAACCAGCGGCCGTCAGGCGACAGCACCTCTTCGGCTGCGGAGATGCCGCGAGCATCTTGCAGTCTCCGTGGGACCAACCGGCTTTTCTCCGCCTCAGATAGAACAGGCGCCCGGGTGATGGTGTAGTTATCGAACTGGAGAATAAACTCCTTTTTCTCGACTGAGAATTTCACCGCCTTCTCGCCATCGACGAAGGTGAAATCGGCAAACGGGAGTCCCTGGTAGGGCGGCTCGTGCCCCAGTAGAGGCGTGAGCGCCTTGCGCAGTCGCGCGCTGTCAAACAGGTGTGACTTGGTGTTGGCTTTGGGGTCGACCTTGTAAATGACGGTGTTGGCCGGCGCGCCTTCGACGTACCAGAAGCTGTTGCCATCGGCCATCCAGTGCGGTGTGATCGAGCCGCCTTTCACGTAGGAGGCGAAGTCCAGATAGCGGCGGTACATCGCCTCGCGTTCTGACTGCGTCGTCTCTTGGGCCCTGACGAAAGAAGTGATCGCCGCCAGGCACGACACGACCATGAACAACCAGGCTCGCTTCATTTTTCCCTTCCGTATTCACGCCGGGATGAAATGCCGTCCTCCCCTGATGACCCTACGCGTTTCGCCGGTGAAATCCGCCGCATGTGCAAGACGGCGTCCCACGCGCGTGAAGGACTCAGCCGCGTGTAGGCAGACTCGGTTCGCTGCGGACGCAGTTCACTGAGCCAGTCGGCGACAGGCCCTCGGGGCGCGCGGCGCAGATCGACCACGTACATCGGCAGACCGGCGCGGTCGAACTCGGCGTCCACGCTTCCGCATGCCGCCGGATCGCCGACACCCCGGAGGTACGACATCCATCCCGTGGTCGCGCCGCTGTAGTAGCTGAAACCGACGTTCACGTACTCCTGCCCCATCAGTGTAGCCAGGTACTCACCCGCGCGCGTGAGCGGTGCGCGGACACCCCACGCGGGGTCCTCCGGTCTGGTCTTGTCCTTCTGCAGGTGAGAGTTGTGCGCCCAGAACACCAGGCGCCCGTTAGGCCCCTCGCGCTCCAGAGCCCACAACGTGTTGTCGGCCATTGCCCGGTCGCGCGTGTTCGCCACCTCGACGCGATCCGACGCCGCGGTCGCACGGAAGGCCGCGTCCATCTGCCGCGCCGCGATGGCGTGGCGGTACGCCCACGCGTAGCGCGCCTCAGAGGAAGCGCGAATGAAATCGGGCCGGCCGGCCTCGTACCGGTTGATTAGGTCGGCGACCGCCGCCGTGTATGCGTCACGAACCTCGACCGGCAGCGCCTCGTACCTGCGCACCGAGACACCGCGCGATTCGTCACTGCCGCCCGATCCTTCGAACCTGCGCACCAGGGATTCGAGCGCCCGCCGGCGCGATGACGCCGCGAACTCCGTGTCGACCTGGGCCAGGTAGTCAACCGCCCCCTGGACGGCCGCCAGCGGGCTGCTGTAGGTCACGGCTACGTCGACGCCGTAGAAGCGCAGCTTGCGCACGTGACGGGAATCCGCGTTGTAGGCCCGCATCCACCGTACCAGCGACTGCAGCTCCTCCTCGGCGCCAAAACCCCACGTGAACCAGTTGTGCTCCCAGCGCGCCGGCTCGTCAATCGTGCCCAGGACGTAATCGTTGATCCTCGCCGCCTCGGCAAACCCCGTCTCCATCGCGAACGCGGTGAACCCCATCTCTTCGACGAGGAACCGGAGCAATCGATGGCGAACTTCGAAGAACTCCTGGACCCCGTGGACGCTTTCGCCAAGGCCGACGACGCGAGCGTTCCCGATGATGCGCCGCAGCGGACGGAGGTCGAGCCTCGTCGCGCCGGCGCGTGTCGTGGCCAGCGGGATCGCATTTCGGCGAATCCACTTCACGACGAGCGGCGGCGCTGCGGCGGCACACTCGCGCCCTTCCTGCATCTCCGCTCGAACGTGGTCGCCGATCCCGCCGCCGCGAACGGCGCACACCAGCAGCAGAATGGCGCAGACGCCAGCGCTCACGGGGAGCCGTTTCATGCTGCCCCTGCCGTCCTCGTCATTTCGATCCGCATGGGCTGACCCTGGCCGTAGCCGCTAACGCGATTCGGTTCATCTTGCGCCTCCTTACTCAGGGCGCTGAATGGCCTGCGGAAGCTCTTTTATCACCGAACGAACGGTTGGTTTCCGATCCACGACGGTCGAGCCGTGCTGTTGCCGACGATGTAGCCGATGAGGAATTGGATTCTAGTGAAGAGTGCCGCGGACGTCCAGTTGAAGCTTTGCGCCATGTCGTCGGCCGGGGTGTGGTCGATGGTCGCCCCCCAGCGTTGGCGAAACGCGCGGACATCAATTGAAGGATCCCGGCTCTTGTCGCCACTGATCAGCCAGACGGCTGGAATGCCCGCTTTGAAGAACGAATACTCTCCGCCGATGGCGACGATCTTCCCGACCGCCACCGGTGGATGGCGGACAAAATAGTCCGACCCCGCAAGGCCCGCCTCTTCGCCGGTCACACCCACGAACAAAATCGAGCGCCGCGGGCGGTGCGCCATCGTGGCGAAGGACCGCGCCACCTCTATGAGTCCGGCGGTCCCCCCGGCGTTGTCCGAAGCCGCGAAGCAGGCCCATCACGTTTGCCGACGGCTTGTCGACGTGTGCAGTCGCCTGACGGAGGCGAAGCCTTGTCGCCGCTTCTACGTGTCGGATATGCCATTAAAGAATTCGGCAAGACGCTGCACTCGCGCTTCGTTGTGGCCGTCTATTAGAAGCGCTCGCCCGACGATTTGGCGAGTCGCACAGCGTGATCAACGCAGCGACCCTGATCTTGAAAAAAGGGCGGCCGATGTTCCGGCCGCCCTCCTGATTTGTGACTTATGACGTGTGACTTATGACTTCGCGAAGCGCTATCGCCGCGGACCACGCGGACCGCCGCGTCCGCCGCCGCCACCCGGGCGTCCGCCACGATCACCACCGCGGCCACCAAAGCCGCCGTCGCGTTCCGGTGGAGCCGCCGACTTGTGCGCCGCCTTTTCCTCGGGGGAGTAGCGGGGCTTGTCGCCTTCGCCTTCTTTGAGAAGCGGCTTGCGCGAGAGGCGCACTTTGCC
>JBKJKB010000270.1:0-3949 GCA_046597675.1 Gemmatimonadaceae bacterium | reverse complement strand
AATGGCAGCTCGTCTATCATCGCGGGAATCTCGCTCTCTTTGACGACGATCGCACGCAGCTCGCCGGCCGACGCCGTGATCGTGCCGCGCTCTTCGCCGGCGGCCTCCTCCTTGTCGGAGACCTTGATCGTCGCGCCCATGCGCCGGAGTGCCCGAAGAAAGCCGGTGCGCGTCCGGTCGACGCACACGCCAGGCAGTGTGATACTGCCGCGCGCGGCAAGAGCGGCGAGCGCAATGAAAAAAGCCGCGCTTGACGCGTCACCCGGGACCACCATGTCAAACGCTTGGAGGGGAGCACCTGGAGCAAACTTGGTAACGCCCTCGCGCGAGCTGGTAATTTTGGCTCCCAGAGCGCGAAGCATGCGCTCCGTGTGATCTCGCGAAGGTCGCGGCTCGCGCACGGATACCGCGACTCCGGCGACCAGTCCGGCCAGAAGGATCGCGCTCTTGACCTGCGCGCTCGCTACTTCCGTGGTCCAGGCGATGTGCTTCAGGTCGCCGCCCTGCACCGTCATCGGCAGCCCGTCGCCGTTGTCGAAAGAGATCGTCGCGCCCATGGCGCTGAGCGGCTCCGAGATCCGCCGCATCGGCCGCCGGCTCAGGCTCCCGTCGCCGATGAACGTCGCGCTGAAGGGATGACCCGCGACCACGCCTGCCAGCAGCCGCACGGTGGTGCCGCTGTTGCCGCAATCCACGTCGGAGTCCGGTGCCTGCAACTGGCGGACGCCGGTGCCATGGATGCGCATCTCCGGGCCCAGCGGCGGCGCGTCATTCCCCAGTGCGCAGAGCGCATACGTGGTGGACGCCGTGTCCTCGGCGACGAGCACGTCACGGATAACAGACTCCCCGTCGGCGAGCGCCGCCAGGATCAGCGCGCGGTGTGATATCGACTTGTCGCCCGGAACCTGAACGGTACCGGCGACGGTCAGCGGAGCCACGCCTCCAGCGTCGTCGCCAGATCCGTCTTCTCGTCGCGGTACTTGACGATCACCGGCGTCTGCAGCGACAGCCCCTCGGCGGATGCCCAGTCGCCCTTGATGGCGCGCGCACCGGGCACGACGACCGCACCCGACGGAATCGCCAGAGGCTTGTCAGGCGAGCCGCGGTACACCTGCTCCCAGATGAGATCGTACACCGGCGTGCCGCGCGTCAGCACGACGCCGGCCGCGAGCACGGCTTTGCTGTGCACCACCGTTCCCTCGTACACGCCGCAGTTCCCGCCGACAATGACGTCGTCCTCGATCACGACGGGCGAAGCGTTGATCGGCTCCAGCACTCCGCCGATCTGTGCGCCCGCGCTCAGGTGCACGCGCGCACCGATCTGCGCGCACGATCCCACCAGCGCGTGCGAATCGATCATCGTGCCTTCACCGACGTACGCGCCGACGTTGACGTACATCGGCGGCATGCACACCACGCCCGGCGCGACGTACGCGCCGCGGCGGATGGAGGAGCCGCCGGGCACGATCCGCACCTGATCCTCGAGCGTGAAGTCGCGCAGCGGGTACGTGTTCCTGTCGAAGAACTGCAGCCTGTGCCCCGCCACGCCGTCCTGCGGGACCGACATCTCGACGAGGTGGCCGAGACGGAATCCGAGCAGGATGCCGCGCTTGACCCACTGCACGGCGTGCCACGAGCCGTCCTGCGCGCGCTCCGCTGCGCGAATTTCGCCGGCCTCGAGCGCTTCGAGCAGCGCGTCGAATGCCGACTGCGCGTCGGCGGGGAGCGGCTCCCTGGCCGGGGTGGCGGCGAGAGCCTCGATGCGATGCGACAGGTTCTCGCCCCAGGCCTTGTTTCGCTTCACTGCAGCGCTCCGGCCTGCTGGAGACTCCTTCGCACGGCGTCCTGGTGCGTGTCAGCCAGCGGCACGAGCGGCAGTCGCAGCGAGTTCTCGATCCGACCCATCATCGCGAGTCCCGCCTTCACAGGGAGCGGATTCGATTCGACGAAAGCCGCCGCAGTCCAATCCGTGAGCCGCGCCTCGATCTCGCGCGCTTCGCGCATGTTGCCGGCGCGGATGCACTCGGTGAGGCGCGCAACGAGCCGCGGCGTCGCGTTCGACGTGACGGAGATCACACCATCACCCCCAGCGGCCATTATGGCAACCGTGAGCGCATCATCACCGGACAGAACGGAGAATCCTTCGGGACGGTCGCGGATGATGCGGCCGATCTGCGCCATGTCGCCCGACGCTTCCTTCACCGCGACGAGCCGAGCAGTCTCGGCGAGCTTGAGGGTGGTCTCCGCTTCCATGTTGCTCGCTGTCCGCCCGGGGACGTTGTACATGACGATCGGCAGATCCACGGCGTCCGCAACGGCCTGAAAGTGCGCGATGATCCCGCGCTGCGGTGGCTTGTTGTACATCGGCGACACGTGCAGCAGATGCGTCGCGCCGGCCGCCTGCATCTCGCGCGAGAACGCGATCGCCTTCTGCGTATCGTTCGAGCCCGCGCCGGCGATCACCGGAACGCGTCCTGCGACCTGCTCCACCGTGATCTCGACGACGCGGCGATGCTCGTCCGGCGAAAGAGTGGCGGCCTCGCCCGTCGAGCCGCACGGCACCAGGAAGTGGATCCCTTCGTCGATCTGCCAGTCTATCAGCGCCCGCAGCGACTTTTCGTCGACGGAGCCGTCGCGGGTAAACGGCGTCACGAGCGCCGTCCCCGCTCCGAACAACCGCTCGCGTTTCACGGGTCGCCGACTCCAGCGAGAAACTCGCGCATGGTGAACACGCCGTGCTTGCCGACCAGCCAGTCCGCGGCGGCGAGCGCGCCTGCAGCGAATACCGCGCGATCACGCACTGTGTGCGTAATGCAAAGCTGCTCGGACCGCGAGTCGAGGATCAGCTCGTGCGTGCCCGGCACCGAGCCCGTGCGCACGCTCGTGACAGGAATCTTTCTGCCGAGTCCGTCCCGCGCCGCCTGCTCGATCACGATGGCCGTCCCGGAAGGCGCATCTTTCTTGGCTGAATGGTGGGTCTCGACGATGTGGGCATCCCAACCCTCGATATCGGCAACCAGCGCGCCTGCCCTGCGTGCCAGGTCCAGAAAGATCTGAATTCCAATCGAGAAGTTCGCCGACCAGAGGACCGCGCCGTTGGCCTGCTTCACCTCGG
The DNA here is from genome assembly GCA_046597675.1 of Gemmatimonadaceae bacterium. Classification (GTDB taxonomy): domain Bacteria; phylum Gemmatimonadota; class Gemmatimonadetes; order Gemmatimonadales; family Gemmatimonadaceae; genus JACDCY01. Next base: position 834 of record JBKJKB010000270.1, on the reverse strand, counting down.
CGGTGAGGGCATCGAGCGAGTCATACCATCCTGTAGTTCCGACCACGACCGGGCACCCCGCCGAGACACACGCCCTGATGTTCCGCACGGCGGACTTCGGCTCGGTAAACTCGATGGCCACATCCGCGCCCTTCAGTGACTCGCGCGTGATGCCGCTCCCGTCGGGGTTCTGCTTCTCGCCCAGGACGGTCGTCACGGTCCAGCCACGATCTTTCGCCATGTCCGCGATCGTCTTCCCCATCTTGCCGTCCCCGATCACGGCGATCTTGCGCGCGCTCACTTTCCGTCCTCGAAGAATTCGGTGTGCAACCCGCGAATGATGTCGCCCACGCGACCGCTGTCCACGACCGCCGTGAGATTGATCGCGGTGGCACTGAGCGAGATCATGTGAACTGTGGATCCGTTGAAACAGGCAAGCGCCCGTCCCATCGCATCGGAGTGGTCCGCGATTCCCGCGCCGACGATGGCGACGATTCCGCGGTCGTGCTCTACGGACACATCCCCCAACGCCGACAAGTCCACGACGATCGAGTCAAGCCTGGCCACGTCGTCGAGGGTCATGGACACGGACACCTCCGACGTCGCGACAACGTCCACCGACGTCGAATGCCGCTCGAACACCTCGAACACGCGGCGCAGGAAACCGTGCGCGAGCAGCATGCGCGCGGCGCGCACCCGCACCAGCGTGATCCCCGCCCTTCCGGCAATCGCCGTTACCGGCCGGCGCGGAGCGTCGAACGTGATCAACGTTCCCGGCAGCTCGGGACGGTTGGAGTTCAGCACGTACACGGGGATTCCGATCCGCACGGCGGGCGCGATCGTGCTCGGATGCAG
>JBKJKB010000269.1:0-3237 GCA_046597675.1 Gemmatimonadaceae bacterium | reverse complement strand
GATGGACTGGCGGCCGCCCATGCGAAAGGCGTCATCCACCGAGATCTGAAGCCGGAGAATGTCTTTCTCACGGTGAACGGCTACGTGAAAATCTTGGATTTCGGATTGGCCCGAATGGCGTCCGCAGTTCCGGGCGGTATCGGAGCTCTGCCGCTGACCGCCGCCATGGAAACGATGCCGGGGACGATTCTGGGGACGTTGGCCTACATGTCCCCCGAGCAGGCGCGGGGCGACACCTCCGACGCCCCCAGCGACGTCTTCTCATTGGGATCCGTGCTCTACGAAATAGCGACGGGCAGACCCGCGTTCTCCCGGCGATCTGCGGCCGAGACGATGGCCGCGATTCTCAGCGACACTCCACCCCGAATCACCGCTTTCCCCGACTTGGACCGCGTGGTTTCGCGATGCCTGGCCAAAAAGGCACGCGACCGGCCGGCTGCGTCCGACGTCGCATCGGCTCTGCGGACGCCGGCCACGGCGATGTCGACGAGGATCTTTGTCGAACGTCCCCCACCGAGCAGGAGATCCAAGGTCGTCGATTCGGTTGCCGTGCTCCCGTTCGTGAGCGCGGGCGGCCGCCAAGACATCGACTACCTGTCGGACGGCATCACTGAAAGCCTGATCAATCATCTTTCTGAAATTCCCAAACTGCGGGTCGTGCCGCGCAGCTCGGCCTTCCGATACAAGGGCGTGGAAATCGACCCGGAGCGCGTGGCGCGTGAGCTGAATGTGCGCGTGCTCCTGACCGGACGCCTGCAGCTGCGCGGCGACACGTTGAATGTTCAAGCCGAACTGGTCGACGCGGCGGCCCATTCTCAGCTGTGGGGGCAGAAATACCGTCGCACTCTCACCGAGATGTGCGCCGTCGAAGAGCAGATTGCCCGCGAAATCGTGGACACGCTGCGAGTAAAGCTGAACCCCGCCGAGAAAACACGGCTGGCTCGCCGCGCCAGTCAGGATGGCGAGGCGTATCAGCTCTACCTCCGAGGACGATACCTGTGGAACCGGCGAACGCGCGAGGCGCTTGGAAGGGCGATCGGACACTTCCAGCAGGCCATCGACCGGGACCCCGGGTACGCGCTGGCCTATGCTGGTTTGGCGGACTGTTACGCAGTGCTCGGCACCTTTACCTTCGAAGCGCCGGGTGACACGTTCCCGCGCGCAAAGGCGGCGGCCCAGCGCGCGATCGAACTAGATGAGAAACTCGCGGAGGCGCATGTCACCCTGGCCATGGTGGGCGCCTACTTCGAGGCGGACCGTGAGTCCGCCGAGCGCGAATTCCGACGGGCCCTGACACTGAATTCGAACTACGCCGTGGCGCGTCAATGGTACGGGGCGTATCTGTGTTTCAGGGGACATTTCCAGCACGGTCTCGCTGAGCTCGACTCCGCACGCCAATTGGAACCGCTCTCCCCGATGATCAATGTGCAGCTCGGCCTGGGCTTTTACTTCGCTCGCCGTTACGAAGAAGCGGCGCAGGTCCTGCGAAATACACTCGCGTTCGAACCGGCCTTCTGGCCCGCCCACCTGTTCCTGGCATTGGTCTGCGCGCAGCAGCACGACGACAACCGTGCAATGGCAGAGGCCGAACGGGCGGCGCAACTGTCCGAACGTCATCCCGTCACGGTTGCCGGACTCGGCCATGTTCTTGGCGGTACGAGCGCGCCGCAGCAAGCCGCACCCCTCCTCGCAGAGTTGACTGCGCGCGCACGGACCGAGTACATCGACCCGTATTTCTTCGCTCTCGTCCATCTGGCTCTTGGTGACGAGACCTCCGCTTTGCAGCGGCTGCACCAAGCGGTTGCTGAGCACTCCTGGTACGCGTCGTGGCTGGTTGTCGATCCCAGACTCGACCGTCTTCGCGCCAACGCCCGCTTCACAGTGCTGTTGCCTGAGAGGTTCGGCAGCGATACCCTGGCCCCCTCAGACAGAAAGGGAACATGACACAGCACGTACGTACCGATGATGGCGTCACGATCGAATACGACGTCTTGGGCTCCGGTCCACTGACACTATTGTTCCTCCACGGGTGGGGCAACGCGGCGAACTCCTGGGAGGATCTCATCACCCGTTTGAACCTTGCGGGCCTGCGTTGCGTCGCCGCCACCTACCGCGGGCATGGCGGTTCAGGCGCAGCGGCATCCGGCTACACACACGATCGTTTTGCGCGCGACATGTTCGGCGTGGCCGACGCGGTCGGTGCAAAGTCCTTCGTCATGGTCGGCTTCAGCATGGCGGCGAAGTTTGGACGCTATATGGGGTACCTGCATTCACAGCGGGTGTTGGGGCAAGTGCTGATCGCTCCGCCCGGCCCGGAAGGGCTCGGAGTGCCGCGCGAAGCGTTCATTCCCTGGCTGGAGGCCGCGCCCTACCCAGAGCGCTGGCGCGAGATCCTGCTCCCCTTCACGACCCGACCAATCCGGCAGGACCTGCTCGACATGTATTGTCGCAATGTGTCGCTGGCCTCGCGCGCCGGGCTCGAGGGAACCATCGACATGTTCTATGAATCCATCGAAAGCGAAGTGAGCACCATCCGCATTCCGACTCTGATTATCGCCGGCGAAGCGGATCCATTGTTCAATCGCGAATATGTCAACACGAAGGTGCTGCCCACGACGCCCGGAGCGCGGGCAGTCTTCCTGCCGTGCGGGCACGAAATCCCGTTTGAAATGCCGAACGAAACCGCGAGCTTGCTCGAGGCGTACCTGGCAGGGCTGCAGGGCCAGCGAGCCGATTAACCCGAGGTGAACTGGTATCCAACCTGTCGGAGCGCGTAAAGCCGTTTGAGCCATTCGCGAATGTGCTTCCAACTGGCGAACATTTGGTCCCCCAACTTTCGCCCCATTCCACGCGCCGGCGCGCAGCGGCCGCTCTATTCCCGGTTCCGCAGGACCTCGGCAAGCGACAGCGCTCCCTTGAAGCGCTCGTCGAGCGCAGCGATGCGGGCGCGCACTTCGCCGTCCTTGGGCAGGCCGCCCTCCGCGGCGATGACCACCTTGTTGTCCGCAGGAGGGCAACGGTAGATCGCAACGTCGCCGAACACAGCCGCCACCGCGGCGATGTCGTCGGCCATGCTGGCGTGTTCGTTGACATTGAAGGCGACGACGCCGCCGGGCGCAAGCGCCCGCTTCACGCGGCCGAGAAACGCCTGCGTCTTGAGACGCGTCGGCACGCCGGTCGTATCGGTTTCGCTTGACGGACGTAGGAACGCGTCCATGAGGATCAGGTCGTAGCGCT
>JBKJKB010000231.1:0-3653 GCA_046597675.1 Gemmatimonadaceae bacterium | reverse complement strand
CTGCTTGTGACTTTGGGAGGCTTCTGCAAGAGGTCGTAGCGCGCGCGGCTCTCGTTCCTGTAGAAGAGCCCCAGCCGGATGCGGTTGGAGTCTTCGGCGAGCCTTCTCGCCGAATCGAGATCGGAAGGGTCGTGCGCAATCCGATTGCTGTAGATCTTGTCGATCACCGGCGCGACGACTCCGTCGTCGTGAACCAGCATCTCGATCATTCCCGGATTTTTCACCGCTTCTTCGTACATCCCCTCGGTGAACATCGGGCAACGCTGCAGAATTCGCACGAAGGCAAACCCCGGGTGCCGATATGCCGCGCGCAGCGTCGCGTAGAGGTGCGCTGGAATCCACTCCGCCGTCTGGGCAACGAACGACACGTTCGTGGTTCCAAGGGTAGTCGTCAGCGGATTCAGTGCCGGCAGCGGACTGCCGAACGGTTGAGTGTTCGTCTTGAATCCCTGCGGAGTCGTCGGCGATGTCTGCTTCTTGGTGAGGCCGTAGATGCTGTTGTCCAGCAGCAGCACCACCATCCGGATGTTGTAGCGAATCGCGTGAATCCAGTGCGCGGCGCCGATCGAGCAACAATCTCCATCTCCCATCACGACGAACACCTCGAGCTCCGGCCGATGCAGCTTTACTCCGGTGGCGACGGGCAGCGCACGTCCGTGCAGTCCATGGAAGCCGTACGTCTTGAGGTAGTGAGGGAACCGGCTCGAGCATCCGATTCCCGACACGAACACCGTCTGCTCGGGCTTGAGCTGTTCGGCGACGAGCAGCTTTTCGACGGCGGTGAGCACCGAATGGTCTCCGCAGCCCGGGCACCACCGGGGCACGGCTGCCTCGTAATCGCCTAGTCCGAACTCGCGCTCGTCGTCTTCGAGAAGCGGCAGGACGGCGCAATGTGCGGTCATGAGCGACCTCCGTTCTTTCCGATCGTTGCATCGCGTATCGCCGCGTGGATGAGTCCCGGGCGCAACGGCTCACCCGGCACGCGCGTCCAGCTATCCACGTCGCACAGCGTTTGTGCCCGAAGGAGCATCGCCAGCTGGCCACGCCGCCTGTTCTCGTCAGTGATGAATGGATCGCCCGGCTGATCGCTGTAGTTGATCTCGACGGTCATGACTTTCCGGAATCGCGAAAAGATCTCCTTGAGTCCGGGCTGCAGCGGCGAGAGGAAAGTCAGATGCACCGAGGATGCGCGAATTCCCTCCGCACGCGCCCGGTCTATGGCTTCCTCGATCGCGCCCTTGGTGCTGCCCCAGCCGACGACGAGCAAGTCGCCATCATGGTCGCCATAAATGGCGGGCCGAAGCAGCGTTTGTTGAAAAACGGCGATCTTGCGGCTTCGCATCGTCGTCGAGTGCTGATGAACGCCCGCGCTGTACGCGACTTTGCTCGCTTCGTCGTGCGAGAGCCCGGTAAGGGTGAACATTCCCCCGGGCTGCCCCGGTATCGGCCGCGCCGACGTACCCATCCGCGGATCCCACTCGTAGGGTCGCTGCCCCTCCTTGACCGGCAAGAGGTCTGGCTCGGGAGCCAGCCACTCCTTCTTCAGCTGTGGACGCGGAAAGGGTTGAACACCCGTCGAGAGATTCGCGTCCGAGAGAATGATCACGACCGCGCGGAAGGTTTCCGCGATTTGACGGGCGGTGATCACCGAGTGGAAGCATTCCTCGATTGTCGCCGGGGCGAATACCACATGCGGCGCATCGCCTGGCTGCGCGAACAACGCGGCGAGCAGATCGGACTGCTCCACCTTCGTCGGCAGGCCCGTACTCGGCCCGCCGCGCTGAACATCAATGACGACGAGCGGAGTTTCGGTCATGGCGGCCAAACCGAGGAACTCCGTCTTCAAGGCGAGGCCGGGACCTGAGGTGATGGTGAAGGCTACTTTCCCCGCGTACGACGCGCCGATCGCCACTCCGACTGCGGCTATCTCGTCCTCAGCCTGGTGCAGCATCCCGCCGAACTTCGAGAATACTTCCGCGAGATAATGGGAGACCGAGGTAGCCGGCGTGATGGGATACATCGCGCACAAATCCATTCCCGATGCCAGCGCACCCATTCCCAGGGCCTCGTTGCCGTTCATCACGACCAGGGCTTCGGTCGGCGGATGGGTTGGAATCTCGATTCTGAAATCGAGATTGGCGGCGGCCCACTCGACCCCGAGCCGCATGAGCGCGACGTTTTTCTCGTACACGTCTTCCGATTTCCGACGGAAGGCGTGAGCGATCTGCTCTTCGATCCGCTCGAGGCTCCGGTCGTAGATGTACGCCAGGAGGCCCAGCGCGAACATGTTCTTCCCTTTCCGTGGATTCTCGTCCAGGCTGAGGCATTGCTCCTCCATCGGGACCTGGATGATCCGGTATGCGTGCGCGGAAAGCTCGCCCAGTGCCTCGTCCCAGGCGGCTCTGATGTCCGGATGCGAGCTCGATGCCCAGGAGTTCTCGAGGAGGATGATCGCGTCGTTCGCGAGCGCGCCCACCCGATGACGGCCGATGAGCACCTGCTCGTTGAAGGCGACGACGAGGTCGGTCTGGTCGCCCCAGTTGGTGATCGGCCCGGTTCCGAAGCGAATCCGATTCCCGCTTGCGCCTTCCGCCATTCTCGGTGGTGGCTGGATCTCGGCCGGAATGATTTCGACCGTCCACACCCCGTTCCCCATCTTGGCGCAGACGGCTCCGAATATCTGGCCGCATTTCTGCGCTCCTTCTCCGGAGTCGGAAACGATTTCAATCGTGTGCTCCGGTCGGTTGAGCACGGCGGGTGCAGCGCGGTGCTCGCGGTGCTCGCGGTCGAGCAGTGCGGGGGCAGCGGTCATTGCGAGGGCCTTCTTTTATTGGGAAACCAGTAGATACCGCAATTCTTCCCCGAGCCGGCGCACTGTCAGTCGGTGATAAGGAGTGGTTCTGTCAGGGTTTCCCCGTTCCGCACAATTGGCAGATTCGACCGCGCCGAGCTGGGGGGCGAAAACCGGCCGAGCGTTGCTTGACATCCGGATGGCAGTTGTACGATACTTAGAGGGTTAGCTAAGTATCTAATCACACCTGCCGCGGCGGCCTCCCTAATGGACAGATTCCGCATGTTCGCCTTTCGCGCCGCCACTGCGTCGCTCGCCCTGACACTGGCTTGCGCGCCACCGCCGGAAATAGTGCTCGGCGCTTTCCCCTCTCACGTTGGGACGTTCCCTGAGTCGGTTCAGTCTGGGAACACGATTCTCTACGGTACCCTGCTTGTTCCGGCGAATGCCCGGCCCGCGATCGCGCTGATCATCGCGGGATCCGGTCCGACCGACCGGGACGGGAACACGCCGCTTCTGTCTGGAAAGAACAATTCCCTGCGTTACCTGGCGGAAGCGCTCGCGGAGCGCGGTATCGCCTCGCTTCGCTACGACAAGCGCGGCATCGGACAAAGCCGCGTCGCCGGACTGAATGAAGCCGATCTCCGTTTTGACCATTTCGTAGATGACGCAACGGCTTGGGGCAAGCAACTCGCGGCCGACCGGCGGTTCGCCTCAGTCGTAGTGATCGGGCATAGCGAAGGCTCGCTCATCGGAATGCTCGCTGCGCCGAACATCCCCGCGTCGAAAGTCGTGTCCATCGCCGGCGCCGGTAGCCCGGCGGGTGACGTGATAATCCGGCAGCTCACAGGACAGCTACCGC
>JBKJKB010000138.1:0-3614 GCA_046597675.1 Gemmatimonadaceae bacterium | reverse complement strand
GCCGGCAGCGCCGACCAGGATTTTGTGCGCGTGCCGCTCGCGCGATTGCGGCTGACGGGCGCGCCGTGGCTCAAGCGGGGCGACAAGCCGCTTCTCGGAATTGCCGGGGAGCTGCCCGCGTCGAATGGATACGTGATCGCTGGGGTGATTGGGACGCAGGATAGAAATCGGACCGGCGGCATCGACTACGAGTCGCCGCCCGGGGTGATCGACGAGCCGGATACTAAGACCGTCGCGCTCTCATCCGCGCGCGTTCAGGTCAACGAGCGCTCGCTGCGGCTCACCGCCGGAGGACTGGACAGATACCAGCGTGCCGAAGCGTACTATCGGTTTCCCGAAGGCCAGAAAAATTTCATGGGTTACAAGCAGCTGCGGCTGTGGGCCCGCGGAATCAACGGCGGGTGGGGCGCGGATGGCGAGCTTCAGTTTTTCGTCAAGGTGGGACGCGATCCAAACAACTTTTACATGTATCGCACGCCGCTCAACGGCGGAGTCACCCGGGCCGCATGGTTGCCGGAGGTCCGCGTTGACTTTCAGAAGTTTTTCGCCCTGAGGGCGCAAATTCAGAACGCGTTCCTGGCCGGATCGAGACCCGGCTCATGCACCGGTATCGACTCTGTTCTCATCGCCAGCTCTCCGGCTTCGGCGGGAGTTACGGCGGACGGGCGCTACGCCGCGTGTGCCGATGGATACATCGCTTTTACGATAGCGCCCGGCTCGAGCGGTCCCAATCTCGCAGCGGTACAGGAGCTGGCGGTAGGCATGGTGCGCGTGGCGGATGGCGGCGGCGTCCGGCCGATCGCCCCGGGCGATACCCTCGAGCTGTGGGTGAACGACATCCGGCTGGCGGACGCCGTCGATGAGATGGGATTCGCCGGTCAGTTCGCGGCGTCGATCGTCGCCAGTGACTTCGGCGACATCCGCCTGAACTTCAGCCGGCGCGACCCGCACTTCAGGCAGCTCGCCGAGCAGCCGGAATACCTGACCGACAACGCCGTGGATATCAGCGCGGCGTTCCGCCTCGAGAAACTCCTGCCGCGCTCGCTCGGGCTTTCCATACCCGTGACGTTGAATTACACGTCGATGGCGAGCGACCCGCTGTTTTTGTCGCAGTCCGATATTCAGGCGGACGGCGTCGACGGGCTGCGATCGCCGCGTTCGTCCGCTGCGTCCTACACGCTCAGCGTCCGCCGGACGGTGCCGCTGGAAGGGCACTTTCTCGCGCCGGTGCTGAACAATCTGGTGTTGAACAGCAGTTACACATCCGCGTCCGCGCGCAGCGAGTTTCAGGAGGGCGGTGCGCGAAACTTCATGCTGGGTGCCGAGCTCAATGTCAGCAAGGCGCTGCTTCCGCGAATCTCGCGCTGGTCGCCGGCCGAGCTGTTTCTGACCAGCGTTTACCGGAAGGGAAGCGACGAGCGGTTCTCGTTCTTCAGGCCGGCGTCGGTGCCGGACGACCGGCCTAGTCCGGTGAACGGGCTCTCCCACACGTGGAGAAACGGCGCCGTGCTCGCCTTCAAGCCGATGGAAACGCTGCGCGCGCGCTTCGACCTCAGCTCGGTTCGCGATCTGCGCGACTACGATCCGGCGACCGGGCTCGGAATAATTGCCGAGTCGGAGGCCCAGTCGCTCGCCGGAGTCGACGCGGGGCTGGAGCGTGAGCGCGCGATTCAAAGCTCGATCAATTTCGCGCCGTCTCTCCGACCGTGGTTCAAGCCAAGAGTGGATTTCGCCAGCACGTATCACATGATCCGCGATCCGAACACTCTCTTCTACACGAACCGCGCGCTCGCCGACGGCGTCGAGCGTGAATCCCGCTTGCCGCGGCGCCTCGCGAATTCGCAGGTGCTCAACAGCGGGGTGTCGTTCGACCTCCCGGGTGCGCTCGGATTCCTCGGGGATAGCACTCTCTGGCTGCGCCGCGCGCTGCGGGGTCTCCGTCCGTTCGAGCTGACGCTCAACCGGAACGTCGTATCGGTGTTCGAAGGAACCGCCGTGGACCCGCCGCTCTCGTATCAGTTCGCGCTCGGCCGCGCGGGGCGCTTCCTCAATGTGAAGGGCAGTCCCGCGACCAGCGCGGCGATGACCAACCGCCTCTCCATCGGAAATTCGTGGCAGCTGCCGCTCGGCGCGCGCTTGACCAGCAGGTACCAGCAGCACACGATGCGGCACTGGATCAGCCGGCTCGAGGGCGGCTCCACCACGACCGACGGGACCCAGGTCGTGTTTCCGGACATCGGAATTCAATGGAACGGCAAGCCGCGCGGACTTTCATGGCTGTGGTCCAATGTCGGATTCAGCGCGCGAGCCCAGGAGACTCAGCAGCGGTACGGCACTCCCGACCCGGACGCGGTGGCCACGGATGACAGGAGCGACAGCAGATTCAGGACCTACCCGATCAACATCTCCCTGGCGTGGTCGCTAGTCCCGGGGTTGGCGACCAACGGCGGCTTCAGTCGCGTCAGGCGCGCCGAGTCCAGGCCCGGGGTCGATACCAGGTCGCGCAACACCGACTACAACGTCGATGTGTCGATGCCGTTCCGCCTTCCCGCGGGCGAGTCGAAGCGCCGGGACGTGCGTACGCGCTTCAGCTATCAGAGCGGACAGGGGTCCAGCTTCGTCATCAATCCGCTGGCCCTCGACAACACGAGCAGGCTGTTCGAGAGTGGCAGGCGGGCGCTCACGTTCAGCGCCGACACGGACGTCGGTGAGAATCTGGCGTCCAGCTTCCTCATCTCGCGCGTGGCGAGCTTTGACCGCAATTTCAACCGCGAGGTCACCCAGACGGTGCTCAGCGCGGTGCTGCACCTGCAATTCTTCGGCGGAGAGATGAAGTGATTCACTGGCCTGCACTGGCGCTTGCTTGTGTGCTGCTTGCTTGCGGTAAGGAAGCCGCGCCCCCGCCAACGGGGTTCAGCGGCGAGGCGGCGCTCAGGCACGCGACGACTCTCATGTCGTTCGGGCCGCGCATCCCCGGCACCGACGGCTGGCGCAGGTCGGGCGACTGGATCGTGGAGCGCATGCGGGAGACAGCGGACACCGTGTTCGTGCAGGAGTGGACGCATACGCTCAAGACGGGAAACACGATCCCGCAGCGGAACATCATTGCGCGCTTCCGTCCGCAGGCCGCCGAGCGGGTGCTGTACGTGACGCACTGGGACAGCCGGCCGCAGGCGGACAGGGCGGGCACCGCGGCGGAGCGTGCCCTGCCCGTGCCCGGTGCGAACGACAATGCCTCCGGGGTTGGGCTTCTCATCGCGCTGGGCGAGCTCCTCAAGTCGACGCCGCCGGGCGTGGGCGTGGACTTTCTTTTCGTCGACGGCGAGGACTGGGGAAACTTCGATCAGATGACCGACGTGTTGATTGGCTCCAGCTATTTCGCGCGCAACATCCCCTGGCCCGACTACAAGCCTTTGTTCGGCGTCGTATGGGACATGATCGGTGACCGCGACCTGCAGATCTACCAGGAGATTCATTCGGTCCAGCAGGCGCCGGAAGTAGTGCAGCGGGTCTGGTCGACCGCGGCCGGGCTCGGGCTTTCCAACGTGTTCATTCCCGAGCAGAAGACGCCGATAACGGACGACCAGACCCGCTGCACTACTTCCGGCGCCTGC
>JBKJKB010000160.1:0-4607 GCA_046597675.1 Gemmatimonadaceae bacterium | reverse complement strand
CGCCGCGCTCCACTCCTCGAGGTGAGGAAGCTTCGCCGCGAGCACGGCTGCCTGCAGTGCGTCGAGCCGGCTGTTGTAGCCGACTTCCTCATGGAAGTACGTGCGCATCCCACCGTGCACGCGAAGCCGGCGCAGGCGCTCGGCGAGATCGTCCCGCTGCGTGACCATCATTCCACCGTCACCGTACCCGCCGAGGTTCTTGGACGGAAAGAAGCTGAACGTCCCGATGGTCGCCTTCTCGCCTGCGCGCACCCAGGCGTCTCCAATCTTCCGTCGAGCGCCGATAGCCTGCGCGGCATCCTCGATGATCGGCAGCTCGGGGAGCGCCGCCGCGACCGCGTCGATCGGCGCCATCTGGCCGAAGAGGTCCACCGGGATTACGGCCTTCGACTTCGGCGTAAGAGCGGCTGCCGCCGCCTGCGGGGAGATGCTGAACGTGTCCGGATCGATGTCCGCGAAGACAGCTGTCGCCCCGACGTTATGAATGGCGCCCGCAGTCGCGAAAAAAGTAAACGGAGTCGTGATCACCTCATCGCCACGACCGATGTCGAGCGCGCGCAACGCGAGCAGAATCGCGTCGGTTCCATTGGCGCACCCGATGGCGTGACGCGTATTCGACAACAGCGCAACGCTCTTCTCCAGATCCGCGACGGGCTCGCCGAGGATGAAGCCCTGCTGCTCCACGACGGCCATCATCGCGGAGACAACTTCGTCGTGTATGCGCTCGTGCTGGGCTCGAAGATCGAGCATTGGGACAGCCATGTTGGCGCGGATCGTCGGAGGGGAAAACTTCTCGCCGGGAACCTTCAAAGATCGCATTCCTAGCTCTGCTCTCGCAACGGCAAGGAGACTTCTTTCCCGGTCCGCGCCGATTCGTAAATGCCGAGAATCAGCTCGAGCGACTTCCGGCCCGCTCGGCCGTCGGTGTCCGGCTCCGCTTCACCCCGCAACACCGCCAAAACGTTCCGGTAGTAACCCTCATGACCAAACCCGTACACGCTCGGCGGATCGGTGTCGGCCGACCCTACCAAGGCATCATCCGGATCCGCGTCGGCAAACTCCCAGTGCTCGATTTTGTTCACGGCGGTTCCACCGATCTTCACGGTTCCTTTCTCCCCAAGCACCGTGATGGAGCCTTCCATGTTTTTCGGATAAGTCAGCATCGTCACTTCGATCGTGCCAAGTGCGCCACTGGCGAATTTCAGAACGGCCACGCCCGTGTCCTCCGTCTCAATGCTGCGCGCCATCGTCGCGGTCTTGGCGACCACGCTGTCGACCGCACCGCCGAGCCACTGCACAAGATCGACGTAATGGGAGGCCTGATTCATGAACGCGCCGCCGTCGTACTTCCAGGTCCCGCGCCACGGCGCCTGATCGTAATACTCCTGCGGCCGGCTCCAGCGTACCGTCGTGTTGACGAGATATAAGCGGCCGAACCGGCCTCGATCGATGGCGCGCTTCAGCAGCTGAACTGGCGGGTTCAGGCGGTTCTGTTTCACCACGAAGAGATGAACCCCCGCCTCGTCGCAAGCCCCGACCAGCTCGTCGGCTCCAGCCAGGGAGATCGCCATCGGCTTCTCTGTGACGATGTGCTTGCCTGCTCTCGCGGCGAGCACTCCGTGCTCAGGGTGCAGGCCCGACGGCGTCGCGATCACCACCACATCGCACTCGACGCGGGCCAACATCTCCGCGAGCGAAGTGAACCAGGGCACGCCCTGCGCTTCACCTGCGGTACGCGCGCGTTCTTCGACCGTGTCGCAAACTGCTACGAGCGTCAGCCCATCCACCTTCCGAATCGCGTCAAAATGATTGGCGCTTATTCGCCCACAGCCGACCAGGGCGATCCTGAACTCAGAGGGGATCACGCAGGAGCCAGCTTGTCGCCGCGCAGTGCGTACGTGGAACCGCACGCCCCGCACGCAGGCGCGTCCCCGGCAGGAAGCTGCACGCCACACCGGCACACCCATGCAGTGCGACGCGCGGGCACGCCGATCACGAGGGCGTACGGCTGCACGTCGCCGGTCACCACGGCGCCCGCTCCCACGAAGCAGTACTCGCCGAGCGTCACGCCGCACACGATCGTCGCGTTCGCTCCGATGCTCGCGCCCCGTCTCACCAGCGTCTTCCGGTATTCGTCCTTTCGCGGAACGTGGCTCCGCGGGTTGATGACGTTGGTGAACACCATCGACGGGCCGCAGAAGACGTCGTCCTCCAGCTCCACGCCCTCGTACACCGAGACGTTATTCTGGATCTTGACGTTGTTCCCGATCTTCACGCCGCTCATCACGACTACGTTCTGCCCGAGCGAGCACCGCTCGCCGACGACGGCGCCGGACATCACATGGCAGAAGTGCCAGACTTTCGTGTCGGCCCCGATCTGGGCGCCGTCGTCCACGTACGCGGACTCGTGAATCACAGGCGCGCTCATCAGGCCGTCACCGCGGCGGGGATCAGCGCGTGCCATTCCTGCAGCGATCTGACCTCAGGCGCACGCGATCGCAGCGAGAGAATCGCATCGCAGGCGGCGTTGGCGGCCGAAAGCGTGGTGGTGTAAGGCACGTGGTGCGCGATCGCGGCCTGGCGGATCGTGTAGTCGTCGCGCTGCGCGTGTTTTCCGAACGGGGTGTTGATGAGGAGCTGCACCTCTCCGTTCACGATCAGATCGATGGCGTGCGGCCGGCCTTCGTGCACCTTGAACACGTGTCGGCACGGAATGCCGCGCTTGCTCAGGTAGCGCGCCGTACCCTCGGTGGCAGTGAGGTCGAAGCCCATCTCGTGAAAGCGCCGCGCGATCGGCGTAACTCCAACCTTGTCAGAGTCGTTCACGGTGAGGAACATGGTCCCGTCTGTGGGCAGCTCGTTGTCCGCGGCGAGCTGAGCTTTGGCGAACGCGGCACCGAAGGAATTCGCGATGCCCATGACCTCGCCTGTGGATCGCATCTCCGGGCCGAGAATCGGGTCGAATTCGCGGAACTTGGCAAAGGGAAATACCGCCTCCTTCACCGCGACGTAGGGCGGGATGATCTCCTCGTGCAGCCCGATCTCGTCGAGCGTCTCACCCGCCATCGCGCGCGCCGCGATCGACGCCAGCGGAACACCGATGGTCTTGGACACGAAGGGAATCGTCCGGCTGCCCCGCGGATTCACTTCCAACACGTACACGACCCCGCCGCGAATCGCGAACTGGACGTTGATCAGCCCGACGACGCCAAGCGCCATCGCGAGCGCGACCGTCTGCGCCCGCATCGTGTCGAGATCAGCCTCGCCGATCAGGTACGGCGGCAGTACGCACGCGGAATCGCCGGAATGGATCCCTGCGTCCTCGATGTGCTGCATGATGCCGCCGATGACCACGCGCGTCCCGTCGCTCACGGCGTCGACGTCGGCCTCGAATGCGTCCTCGAGGAAGAGATCGACGAGCACCGGCCTCTCCTCCGACACTCGCACCGCGCGGTCGAAGTAGTCGCGCAGCGATGGCTCGTCGTACACGATCTCCATCGCACGCCCACCGAGCACATACGAGGGCCGCACGAGTACCGGGTAACCGATCCTCCCCGCTATCTCCACGGCTTCGTCGACGCTCGTCGCGGTGCCGTTCGGTGGCTGCTGCAGGCCCAGCTCGCGCGCAATGGCGTCGAACCGGCGCCGGTCTTCGGCGATGTCGATGGAATCGGGGGATGTGCCAAGGATTTGTACGCCTGCGGCCTCCAGCGGGCGCGTGAGCTTCAGAGGAGTCTGCCCGCCGAGCTGGACGATGACTCCTTCAGGCTGCTCGCGATCCACGATCTCCAGAACGTCTTCCAGCGTCAGCGGCTCGAAGTACAGCTTGTCCGAGATGTCGAAGTCCGTGGAAACGGTCTCGGGATTCGAGTTGATCATGATCGTCTCGATCCCCTGCTCCCGCAGCGCCAGCGCGGCACGGACGCAGCAGTAATCGAACTCCACTCCCTGCCCTATGCGATTCGGCCCGCTGCCGAGAATTACGATCGACCTGCGTCCGGACGGCGGCGCTTCGCTCTCGTCATCGTAGGTGCTGTACAGGTACGGTGTAGCCGACGGAAACTCGCCCGCGCACGTGTCCACCATCTTGTACACAGGGCGAACGCCGAACGCCCACCGCTCCGCCCTGAACTCGGTCTCCGTAGTGCCGCGAAGTCGCGCGAGCTGCACGTCGGAAAAGCCCATGCGCTTCATCCTGCGCGTGTCATCGGCCTTGACGGCGTCCAGCGCGGCGAACTCCTGCTCGGCTTCGACGAGCTCCGCCATTTGCGAGAGAAACCACGGATCGATCCCGGTCATGTCGCGCAGCTCTTCGACCGAGAAACCCTCCATGAGGGCGCGCTTGATCTGGAAAATCCGTTCGGGCGTCGGCTGGCGCAGCGCGCCGCGCAACGCCTCATCCGTGTCGTCGCCGACCCTGTCGTCAGCGAGCGACTTGCCGACCTCCCATCCCGCGCGCCCTGTCTCCAGAGCGCGAAGCCCCTTCTGCAGCGCTTCCTTGAACGTGCGCCCGATCGCCATCGATTCGCCGACCGACTTCATCTGCGTCGTGAGCCCCGGATCACTCGTCGAAAACTTTTCGAAGGCAAAGCGCGGGCACTTCACCA
>JBKJKB010000148.1:0-2641 GCA_046597675.1 Gemmatimonadaceae bacterium | reverse complement strand
AGCACGGCGACCTGTCGTCCGGACTGCACGGCCTTGAACGCTGCCCGCACGGCGATCTCGGTCTTGCCGTAGCCCACATCACCCACGAGCAGGCGATCCATCGGGCGGTCCCCTTCCATGTCCGCCTTTACGTCTTCGGTCGCGCGCCGCTGATCGGGCGTGTCCTCGAACAGGAACGATGACTCCAGCTGCCGCTGCCAGGCGGTATCGGGAACATGCTGCGGCCGCGTGGCGATCTTGCGCCGCGCATACAGATCGAGCAGCTCCGCCGTCATCTCCTGGATCGCGGCGCGGGTGCGATCGCGCTGCTGCACCCATTTCTTGCCGCCGAGCTTGTGCAGATGCGGCGGCGCCGCGTCTCCGTCGATCTCGTCCGCCGCGCGGAATCGCTCGAGTTGATCGATCTTGTACAGCGGCACGTTGAGCCGGTCGCCGCCGGCGTACTCGATGACGGCCACCTCCACCGTGCTCTCGCGCACGAACAGCTTCTCCATGCCGCGGTAGATCCCGACCCCGTGCTCGAGGTGCACCACGTAGTCGCCGGGCTTGAGCGCGGCTCCCGAATCGAACGCGCTCGCCCCGGAGTACTTTCTCGCACGCCGTATGCGACGCTCGCGGCTGAAGATCTCCTGGTCGGTGAGCACGCGCAGGCCGGGGTCGGTGCCGCGCGGCGGGACGACGAACCCGCGGTGGAGCACGCCGATCGCCAGCGCGGCCGGCGAGCGCGGGCCGGGCCCTTCGTCCAGCAGCTCTTCCAGACGCTCGGCCTGGCCCGCGTTGTCGCAGAGAATCACCGTCGGCGTGCCATCGCGCACCGTCCGGCGGAGCTGCTTGATGTCGCGCGCGATGGTCTCGGGCGCGCGGATCGGGAAAACGATGTCTCCCGCATCGCTCGCCGATGCCAGCAGCGCCAGCGAGCCGAACGAAGCGAGACGCCGCGTCACCGCGTCGGGGAGATCGTACAGCTCTTCCCGGTCGGGAGCGTCCTCGCCCCGGCGACGGGCGAGATCGATGTGGTGCTGCGCCTCGGCCCAGGTGCGGTTCAATTCCGCGTCGAGCTTCGTCCCGTCCGGATACACGACGACCGTGTCCGGCGGCCACAGGTCAGCGATGGAGATGCGCTCGAACTCCTCGGCGCCGGTCGTCACCTGGCCGTCCACCGGAAGGACGAGGGCGAGCTCCGCCTCGCGGGTCGACCGCTGCGAGCCCACATCGAAGTGGCGCAGCTCCGCTATCTCGTCGCCAAAAAACTCGAGCCGTACGGGCTCGGCCATGCCGAAGCCGTAAATGTCCAGGATTCCGCCGCGCACGCTGAACTGCGCGACGTCGTCCACCATGTTGACGCGCTCGAACCCGATCGACTCCAGATGCGCGACCAGCTCCGCCAGGCGGTGGACGTCACCCTTGCGCAGCTCGAGCCGCGCGGCCGACAGCGCACGCGCGAGCCTCGTCCGCTCCATGACGCCGCGCGCTGTCGTGAGCAGCACACGGATCCCGCCGCGCGCCATCCGCTCGAGCGTCTCGACGCGCTCGCCAGCCACCTCCGCGTGCGGCTCGGCCTCACCGAACGCTTCGCGCGGAGGATAGAACGCTACGGATTCACCGTCGGTGACCGCGCCCATGTCGGCAAGCCAGCGCTCGGCTTCCGGCACGGCTTCGCATACGACGACAAAAAACCGCCGCTCCAGCCGGCGCGAGAGCGCGCTGACCAGGACGGCATCGCTCGAGCCATGCAGGCCGGCGACCCGGACGTGATGGCCCGGGGATGGGACGCGGTCGAGAAGGCGAGTGAAAGACGGCAAGCCCTCGACTGCGGACAGCAAAAGCGGGAGAGGCATTAGGGCCTAGCAAGCTACTCACCCGCGAGTTGAGAGTGGCCGGTTTGTGGTTCCGGGTTTGCCGTCGCGATGGTCCTGGCGAGTGGCAGGGGGAATCCAAGTTTGGAGAGTGCCGGTAACGGGTGGACCGGTTAACCGGTCACGACTGGCTTACTGAGAACCTTAGCTCTGAGGCCGCAGAGCATTCGGCGAATGCCCGTAGTTTCCCCCGTGAGAGCCTTCCATTCACGACTGTCGAGAACTCCATAGTCCTTGGCTAGCTCGAGCTCACCCTCGAGTTCCATCGTAGACTTGATCGCGATGTCGAGAAACCGCGCGAATTCCTTCTGACTTCTGTTGCCGCAACCTTCCACGATGTTGAACAGAACCGACTCAGCCGCCCGCACCATCTGCGACTGCAGTGACCGGTAGCCAGTAGTGGGAAAGTTGCGAGTTCCCCGCCGCACGTCGATCGCGAGAGCGTGCGCCCTTTTCCAAACGTCTAGCTTCCGGTGATCCTGCATTCCACCAAGTAGCGCAGTAGCCGTTGGCAGGTGCCACAGCGTTATGCTTGATCAGGAACCGAATTGCCGCGGTCGAGAGGAGTGACCCGTTACCGGTCCACTCGCCACCGGCACTCTCCAAACTTGGATTCCCCCTGCCAGGCGCCAGGACCGTCGCGACGGCAAACCGGTTACCGGTCACCCGGTACCCGTAGTAAGGAGGAAAAACGGGATTCGGCCCGCGGCCCTCTATATTTCCCCCCTCACCAACAACTTCCCGCTTCTCCTCCGTGGCCTCCCAAGTTCAGCTCCCCCATTTCC
>JBKJKB010000090.1:0-3703 GCA_046597675.1 Gemmatimonadaceae bacterium | reverse complement strand
CGCCTCCGCACCCGAATCCCAGCGCGGGTCGCCTTCCGTCGATGTCGATCACCATGCCGGGCAGCGTGTTGACCAGGGTGAGACCGTCCGCGCCCGCATCAACGGCGACGCGCGCGGCGGCAGCGATGTCTCCCAGCGTCGGAGAGAGCTTCACGAACAGCGGCTTGCGCGTGGCACTTCTGCATCCGGCCACGACGGCGCGCAGCGACGATTCGTCCGCGCCGAACTCCATCCCGCCGGCCCGGACGTTCGGGCAGCTCACGTTCAGCTCGAATGCGTCGACCGCCTGCTCGCCGTCGAGCGCGCCGACGACGCTCGCAAAATCTTCCACCGCCCGGCCGACCACGTTCACCAGCACTCGCGAACTACGGACGTTCGCAGCCAGCCACGGAAGTTCTTCGGACCGAACGCGATCCACGCCAGGGTTGGCGAGGCCGACCGCGTTGACCATCCCGCCGCTCCATTCGGCCACGCGCGGCGCAGGCGCTCCAGGTCGCGGCTCGACGCTCACCGCCTTGGTGACGAGTCCGCCGAGCGCATCGAGGTCCATCACGCCGGCGAGCTCCCGGCCGTATGCCGCTGTACCCGACGCGAGCAATACAGGATTCTGAAATCGCAGCCCCGCCGCCTCGATTGCCAACGGAGACGCCGCGCGCCTCACCTGGTGCCGCCTACCCGTTGCTCGTAGTGATCGAGATAATCCAGCGCGCCGTCCGCTATCGCCCGTGCGATCACTCGCTGCTTCGAGGGGTCGCCCATGAACGCCGCTTCTTCCGGATTGGTTCCGAACCCGATCTCGACCAGCACCGCGGGCATGAACGACGTCCGCAGCACCGCGAAATTGGCCTGCTTCACTCCGCGATTGGGACCCGGGTGGATCCGCCTCAAGCCCTGCTGAATGCTCTCCGCCAGATCGTTCGACTCGCGCAGGTGCTCGTTCTGCGCCATGTCGTTGATGATGAAGCTGAGCGGATCGCCCTTCGGCGCGTTCGCGCCAGTCTCGAACCTGACCGACTCGTTCTCCATCTGCTCCACGCGTCGCGCCTCTTCGGTCTTGGCTTCGGCGAGAAAATACGTCTCGAATCCGCGCCCCACCTGCGCCGCGTTGCGCCACGTCGTCGGCGCCGCGTTGACGTGCACGGAGATGAACAGGTCCGCCTTGTTGCGGTTGGCGATCCGTCCGCGGTCGGACAGGGCTATGAGCGTGTCGCGTGTGCGGGTCATCACAACTTCGATCCCCTCGGCGCGCAGAATCTCGGCGACCTGGCGGGACACGGCGAGCGTGATGTGCTTCTCGTAGATCCTGGGGCCGCCGCCCATGGGACCCGTCATGCCATTGTCGGGACCGCCGTGGCCGGCGTCGATGACTATTCGCCGGGGAGTCGTTCTGCGCGCGCGCGGCGCGCGCGGCGCGCTCGGGGGAACCTCGAGCGAGGCGACGGTCGGCGCCGCGGCACGCTCCTCCGCCGGCTGCGTGGATTGTGGAGATGGTGGCGGCCTGCTCTGAGTCACGGTATTGAACACGCGCAGCTCCGCCATCGCCACGTCGTAGTAGAGCCCCGTGGTGACACGGGGCAGCAGCTCGGCGACGAAGTGCAGCGGGAGGTATGCCGCCCCGGCGGCGCTGTACGGAGCAGCGGACATCGGCAGGATCACGCTGTCCACGCGCGCGAACGGCACGCCTTCGACGAAGCTCACCGTCGTTCCGCGAATGTCCACCGCGAAGCGCCCGTTCTCAACCGGTGAGGTCGGCCCGCCGAGCGCCCGCGCCAGCGCGCTCGCGCTGACGAACGCGCCCGCGGACGATCGCACGATCGGCGTCGCGCCCGACGCCGTCGCGGTGCGGACGGTGATGTGGGATGGCGGCGCGCTCGAGCCGGGTGTGGCCGCGGTGATCTGGAGCAGTACGACCAGCGCGGCGATCATCGTGCGCGCAGCGCCCTCGCCATCTCGCGCTGATCGTCCCGCTTCTTTTCGTCGGCGCGCTTATCGTGCAGCTTCTTTCCCTTCCCCAGCGCCAGCGCGACCTTCGCTTTCCCGCGCTTGAAGTAGAGCTCCAGCGGAATGAGAGTGAGTCCCTGTCGCTCGACTGCGCCAATCATCCGCTTGATCTCCTTCTTGTGCAGAAGGAGCTTGCGCGTCCTGGTGGGATCGTGGTTGAACTGGTTGCCCTGCTCGTAGGGCGGGATGTGCAGATTCAGCAAGAAGACTTCTCCGTCACGGACGACTCCGTAGGAATCGCTCATGTTTGCCTGCCCGGTGCGGAGCGACTTGATCTCGGTGCCGGTAAGCATCAGCCCCGCCTCCCAGGTCTCGACGACATGGTAGTCGTGGAGGGCACGTTTGTTCCGAGCGAGAGATTTTCGCTCGGGCTCAGCTGAGGGAGAAGGCTTTGTCATTCGGGCTCAAGTTAATACCCGCCGACTGCGCATCGAATACAATCCGGGCCGCGTTGACCAGCCGTCCGTAAACCCGTTAACTTTCAACTGTTAGCCGAAGTGGTGGAATTGGTAGACGCGCTGCGTTCAGGGCGCAGTGGGTGTAAGCCCGTGGGGGTTCGAGTCCCCCCTTCGGCATAAACTCTCGAAAGAAAAGGCCTCCGTCACCGGAGGCCTTTGTCGTTCACGACGCCTGGTAGGCCTCGGAAGGGCGGACGTCCTCAGGCAGCGACGCGCGCCCGAACACATCCAGCAGCACCGTGCTCGCGCTCCGCATGTACCCCTGCGCGATCTGTCCTGCCCTGTCGACCGTGCGCTGGTCGGGCACCTCGGCGTGGCTCGTGAACTCGAGCAACGTGCGGCCAAGCCGCTGATCGAGCGGATCGCCGGCGTGGCGGCGCGCGACTGCATCCCTGTACGTCGCGAGCCGCGAGCTAAACTGACGCTCCGCCAGAGGAAGCATCGCAGCCGCGATGCGCCGGTCCGACGAAAGCGACTCGGTCACCGCGTGCGAGATCGCGGCCGGAACGCTGTCGTCGAGCGCATCGCGCTCCGCCGCGAGCACGCCGAGCGCGAGACGCGCATACCGGAGTTCCCAAGCGGCATGGTCCTCGTCGCCGCCCGGGTCGATCGATGCCAGCCAGGCCACGTCGGTCTCGCTGGGTTCAGCGTGCAGCGTCCGCACGTACTTCAGAGCTTTGCGCCGCAGCGCCCGCCGCTGACGCAGACGCGACCAGAAAGACATAAAAGCGCTATAAACTGTTGGCTGTTAGCTGCTGGCGAGGAGCCAACTGCGATTCTTCAGGAGGGATGCTAGACGGTTTCGAGTATCGGCAGACCTACACGCGCCCGAACCGTCGGCTCATCGTGCAACAGGTCGGCGAGCGTCACGCTTTCGAGCACGTCGTCGATCCTGCGTTGCAGCATCAACCATACGGGCCGGATGCTGCAGTTGTGTGCCGAGGAGCACCGGTCTTCTTCCACCGGGTGGCTGACGCAGTGCAAGTCGAACGTCTCGAGCTCCGAGGCGTGGATGACGTCACGCATCGTGATCTCGCCGGGCGGTCGCGACAGCATGTACCCACCTTTCGCGCCCCGCGTGCTCTTTACGACGCCCGCGCGGCGGAGCCGCAGAAGGATCTGTTCCACGTAGTCAGCCGGCAAACGCTCCTTCATGGCGATGTCGCGCCCGGTCACCGGCCCCGCGCTCGCGCGCTGCGCCAGGTGCAGGGTACATATCACGCCGTATTCGGCCCAGGTCGTAA
>JBKJKB010000359.1:0-5754 GCA_046597675.1 Gemmatimonadaceae bacterium | reverse complement strand
AGACGATGGAGCTCATGGAGGGCCAGTCGTATTCGACAGCCTTCCGAAAAAACTATCCGAAATTCAACGGGTTGATCTGGGCCTATCACTGGCTACAGATCGGACTGTACGAGCCGTTGTTGGCGGGGAAGAACAAGGACGAGCGGCAGACGGGCGTACTCGCCACAGTGACGCGCTTCCGGCAGATGATCGAGAACCCGCCGACATGGATGCCGCGCGTGATGCCGATGACTCCCGAGGTCGCGCCGCTGTTCACCGCGCGCTATCCCGAGGCGGCGATCATCTTCGACAACCTGCACTCGATGCACGACGTGGTATCGGACATCCTCGCGAATCCGGCGGTGCCGCGGAATCAGAAGCGAGTCGAGATCATGCGCGCGGCCGCCCGCTACCGTGATGATACGTCGTTCGTTCAGACTCGGGATCAGTGGCTCGAGATGGCGAGGATGATGGGGATTCAGAATATGGGTGGCCCCGTCATGGGCTTTCTCGCCGCCTTTCCCACGCCCACGGTAGAGCGGGGCGCGGTGATGGCCGGAATGGATCACGCGAACATTCCTGGAATGCAGGGCATGGCCGGCATGGCTGGGATGGACCATTCGCGCATGCGTCGTGACTCTGCCGGTGCGGCTCCGATGGCTGGGATGGACCATTCTCAAATGGGCGCGGATTCGATGGGAGGGATGGCGATGTCGGCTGACGGGATGCAGCGGATGATGGATTTGCACATGCGGATGATGGCCGACACCGGTATCAGCCGACACATGATGGCGGACACTGCGATGCGCCGAATGATGCGGGAGATGATGAACGACATGCCCCCGGAGCACCGGGCGCATATGGAAATGATGATGGCTCGACCTGCGGCTGCGGCACGTGCGACGGCGACCCGCGCACGGACGGCACCGCGCCGCGCCGCGCCCAGGCGCACAACTTCTCCACGAAGGACGGGCACGCCCGCGAAGAAGCCGGCGGTGAGACCTGCGGCTGCGCGTCCGGCGCCGAAGCCTGATCCGATGGCTGGAATGGATCACAGCAAGATGCCCATGCCTGCGTCGCCGCCACCCAAAAAACCGTAGGGATCGGAGCGCCGTCGTCGATCCTTCGTTTTTTTCCATCTCATCCTCAGGGGGTCCGTAGAAATGCGCAGATTGTTACGATCACTTAGGCCGGCGTGCGTGTTGTTGGGGATCACTGCGGCCCTTGTTACAGGCCTCGCGAGTACGGCCGCAGCACAGGCCGCACGCCCGGCTGCAGACGAGGCGGCGGTCGCGTCAGCGATCATTTCTGTATTTGGAGCGGTCGAGCGGGGCGACCTTGCCGCGCTCGACACTCTGTACGCGGGGGACAGCCTGACGATCGGTGAGGGAGCCGGCCTCGATCGCACCTGGAAGAGTTATCGCGATCATCACCTGGCTCCCGAGTTGAAGGACATGAGACACATGCATTACCGCCCATCGGAGATCGAAGCTCGCGTATCCGGCGACATCGCGTGGGCGATTTTCCGGTACACGCTTCGTGGCGAGGTGGGCGAGCGAACGCTGGACATCGTTGGCCGCGGAACGGCCATTCTGGAGCGCCGTGGCACGAGATGGGTCGTGCGCCACACGCAGACAAGCGGTCGTGCCCGCCGGCCGAGTGATCCGCCTCCACCGGCGCAAGATTAATGGCTTCGCCACGAGGATCCCGGACGCGCGTGCCTGTCGTGGTCATCGCGCTCGCGATAACAATTTCCACAACGCTGTGGGCGCACGACTTCTGGCTCGTCCCGAGCGCATTCAGCGTCGGGGCCCGGTCGATGGTGGAGGTGAGAGGGCAAACCAGCAGCCGATTTCCGGCCAGCGAATCAGCGGTTACAGTGGATCGGGTCGCTGACGCCAGGCTGATATCGAAGGGCAGTGGTGAACGCATTGCAGATCTTGGCATCGACGGCAAGTCGCTGCGTCTCCGGCATCGGCCGCGCCGTCCAGGCCAGTACGTCGTCGCCGTTTCACTCAAGCCGCGCTCGATTCGCGAGTCCGTAGCCGGTTTTCTTCATTACCTCGAGCTCGAAGGTGCGCCCGAAGCTCGCCAGCGACTCGAGGCCGACGGAACGCTGGCGGGCCGCGACAGCGTGACGCGGCGCTACGCCAAATACGCCAAGACTTTCGTCCAAGTCGGGCGCGGAGGCACGCGCACATTCGGCGAAGTAGCGGGCCACCCGCTTGAGCTGGTTCCGAGTCGTGATCCCTCGAGGTTGCGGGGCGGCGACACGCTTCGGCTGCGGCTGCTGTTTCGGGGAGCGCCGCTCGCCGGGGCCCGTCTCACGGCGGGAGCCGTAGCCCACTCAGCGTCTGGTTATGACTTGCCGGTCACGGTCTCGCCCGACACGATGCTCGTGACCAACGGCTCGGGCGAGGTCGTCGTGCGTCTGCGTGCGCCCGGGCTCTGGAACGTGCGTGGAATCCATATCGCGCCCGCCGCGCCCGGGTCGGGAGCCGATTGGGACACGCACTGGACCAGCGTCGTGTTTCATGCGGGCCCGAGATGAGCCCGCTGCGACTGCAGCGCACGTTACGTCTCGACGCGCGAGGGCTGGGCAAGGTGCTCGGTGATCTCGAGGCCAGGATCATGACTGCGATTTGGGAGATGCGGTGCGATTCGCCGGCGCGCGCAATTCATGAGCGGGTGGCCAGGCACCACCCGGTTCACCTGCTTACGGTTGTCACGGTGCTCAACAAGCTCGTTGCCAAACGGCTGGTGAAGCGAGTGCGGCATGACGGGCTGCTTCATTTTAGTGCCCGGTATACTCGCCCTGAGTTCGACGCTTACGTTTCGCGCCGCCTGGTGGAGGGAGTGCTCGGGTTCAGCCGAGATCTGGTTACCGCGTCGCTGGTCGACGTCCTGGCGGAAACGGATCCCGAGGCGCTGGAGGAGTTGGCGCGTCTCGTGAAGTCGCGGCTGGCGGAAGAGGAGGAAAGATGAGGACTGCGGCGGTGCCCATCCATCGGGCGGCGCACGAACGCGCGCTCCTCATCGGCATCGCGTTGGTCCTGCTGATGGGTACAGTTCCCGTGTTTGCGCATCACCTGCCTCTGCCCGGGATCGGAGCCCTGGCCCAGGTCGAGCGCATCGGCGCGGTCTGCCTCGTCGCTCTCCACCTCGCCCTGGCCCCGGTGCACGGAGTCATTCACGTTCTGCTCGCCGCGGGTCTCGCATACGCCGTGTTTGACAGGGTGCGCGCCGGGGTTCGTCTAAGAGAAGGAATGGCGTCTCTCGATCTGATACCGGTGGTGTCCGGCTCGCGGATCATGGCCGCATCACGCGACGCGGGGCTGGATCCAGCGCGGGTATTTGTCGCAAGGGAAGCAGGTAACCCTGCGTTCACGTTTGGCGGCTTTCGCCCGAAGGTATGTATCTCCGGATCGCTGGAGTCATCGCTCTCAGATGACGAGTTGCGTTGCGTTCTCGCGCACGAGGCATTTCACGTACGCCGACGCGATCCCCTCCGGCTCTCCGTACTGCGCTTTCTGGGACTGACGCTGTTCTGGATTCCCGCGCTACGGAGGATGGCCGCCGACGTCGCCATCGACGCTGAGTTGGAAGCGGATCAGGCCGGCGCCGGAGACCGGCCGCTGGCCATGGCTTCGGCGCTGGTAAAGGCCGCGCAGGAGCGGACCACATTGCGCCTCGCGCATGTGACTCCCCTCATCCGCGATGATTTGCTAGCCGTACGAGTGCGCCGTCTCGCCGGCGAGCAGCCCCCCCTCCCATCCCCCATCACGCGTCGTGCCTTCGCCGGCGCGACCGCCGCACTCGCCGTCGTCTGGCTTTCGGGTGCAGTAGTCGCGCACCCGCTCCACGGACCGGACGCTGTTGGAAGCAGATGCCTGGAGCACTCCGGATGGGCGACATCACACCTGTTCTGTACTCACTACGTTGCCGGAGGCAAGCCGTGTCCGCACTCGGTCGCGACCGGGCCCTCGCCATCGCACGAACTTCATTGATGCGACTCACGGCCGGACGGCTATCGGCTTTGATCTGGGCTGTCGCCATGGCTCTCCCCACGGCGGCTCTCGCTCACGGACTGTTGCGCAGCTCGTCTCCCGCTGCGCAATCGGTGCCCATGAGCCCGCCGCGCGAGATTCGCCTGACCTTCACGGAGGCCCCGGAGCTGACGTTCACGCGAATTCGACTCGTGGGCTCAGCTGGCGAGATATTGTTGGGGCCGCTCGAGATCCTACCGCAGAAGGTGGCGGTCGCGAAAATCCCCGGCGAGCTGGCGCCAGGGGTCTATCGCGTAGAGTGGCGCACCGCCGGCGCGGACGGTCATCCCGTTTCCGGTCAATTTCCGTTCACCGTCAGGTCGGCGGTCGAGGACTCCGCGGCCGCGGCGGGTAGGGATTCCATGGCGTCTCCGCCTGCGAAATCGCACGCGGAGATGGTGGGCCACACGTCCACGTCGGGGGGCGAGCGGACCGGGACGCCTATGGACGTCCTCGCCGCGATCCTGCGCTGGATCACGCTGTCGGGCGCGATCGTCGCCATCGGGGCGGTAGCATTCCGACTCACCGTCCTCGCCCGCGTCTCGCTCGAAGTCGATCGCGAGATCCGGACGGATTATCTGCCGGCCGCGGCCAGGGGAGCCGCCGTCATTGGGCTCGTCGCGTCCAGCATCGTTGCTATCGTGGCGATCGCGCGGCTGCTGCTCCAATCGCGCGCTATGCACGGCGCGGCTGGAATGCTGGACGGGGCGCTGATCGCGCCGATGCTGACCGATACGAACTGGGGGAGGGCGTGGCTCCTACAGATGGCCGCCGCCCTGACGGCGATGGTTTCATTCGCGGCTATCAGGCGAACGCGGCAGGTAGGATGGTATCTGGCCGGAGTGGCTACCGTCGCGCTCGCTATCGGGCTTGGCCTCGCGAGTCACGCCGCGTCGGTGCCACGAATGGCTGCGCAGTCGATCGTAGCCAACTCGATCCATACTGTCGCCGCGTCGGGATGGCTTGGAAACCTGTTCGTCGTTTTTCTCGTGGGGCTTCCGCTGGCGTGGCGTCTCGACCGCGATGACAGATGGACGGTGATCCGCGACGTGGTGAACGCGTTCTCGCCCGCGGCGCTGGGGTTCGGCGGACTCGCCGCGGCGACGGGAGCGTTCATGGCGTGGACCCATGTGGGCTCGATTGCCGCGCTCACGGGCACCGATTACGGCAGGGTCCTGCTTCTCAAGGTTGGGCTGCTGTCCGTGACCGCGTTGACTGGTGCCTACAACTGGTTGCGGGTCCGCCCCACGCTGGGGGACCAGACCGGTGCACTCCGTCTGCGCCGTTCGGCCGGCATCGAGGTCGCAATCGCTGCGTTGGTTGTTGCCGTGACGGCGGTGCTAGTCGCCATGCCGATGCCTATGGATTAGCGGCCAGGTGACAGCGATCGGGAGTCAGCGGCGGAGATCATGGCGCGGGCGGCGTGCATCCAGATATCGCTCGCTCTGCGTCATGAGTTCGGCGATGGCGCCGAAGTGAAAACGCCGCCAGCTCGGTAATGGAAGAAGTGCGGTCGTCGATGGCGGCTCTGCGCTGGCCCGAACCGGCGACCTAGTGGTCCCGTCGCTCCTGGATCGCGCGTGGTGATGTCGCACTGGATAACATGGCGAACCGCTCGAGCCTCGCGGCATGTTCCGGCAGAAAGACGCGGAGGCTATCCGCGCTCATCTGTTCCATACGAGTGAGATCCGTCCGAATTTCGCCTGCGACCGTGTGCTTTGCAGACGTC
>JBKJKB010000336.1:0-3442 GCA_046597675.1 Gemmatimonadaceae bacterium | reverse complement strand
GGCACGGCGCGCGACTCGATGGATGGGCTCGTGAGTGCGGGCGGGCGCGTGCTGAGCATCACGACGTTGGGCGCGAATGTCCGCGAGGCCGCGTCGCACAGTCGGGACGTGGCCGAGCAAGTCGTGCTCGCCGGAAAGCAGATCAGGCGGGACATCGGCTGGCGGGAGACCGCCGGTAGGCGGCGAATTGGGTAGTAATAGCAGTAAATAGGGTATTGAGCACGCCCCACTACCCCATTTAGGCCGGCAGTACCCCCGTCTGCTCGCTCGAAGCTACGAGCGCCCGAGTTGCGAAAGGAGGTCCTGCGTCAATGTGGCGGTTGAGGCGGCAATCGTATCCTCTGACACCTGCGCGCCGGACGCTCGCACTGCCATTTGGGAGCCCGGAGCGGTTGCAGATCCGAACAGTCGCGGGAGTTCGATTAGCGCGCGTTTCGTGACTGGGCACGACAGATCATCGTTGAGCAAGACCTCGAATCGCCTTTTCAAATCCTCGGTAGGCACGGCCCGCAGTAAGCGATACACATCTAGAGCGTCTTTGTCGCTTAACCGATCCTTGTCATCCGCACGATCCAGGATCTTGTGGACCTTGGCCACGATCAAAGCCGCTGGCCCTCCCACAGCAAGTTCAACCCGCCGAAAATCGCCCGGATCGAGTGCCCTAATAGTTTGCACATCCCGATCAATGAGTGCCGCCTCTAGGCCACTGACTTTCCGCGCCACCGTCTTTGCGTGCGGAGGAATTCTGGCGCCTCGCCGACCGGCGCCGCCCAATGACTCAGGCACCAACAAGTCCACAGCTACCGGCGTGGAGACTCCGTTGATATCCACGGAGATCTCCCAGATTCCGACGGCATTACCGGTAGGCTCGAACCCGGCGTCGCCGAGCACGATTTCGATTAGTGGCTGCGGGGAAAGATGCCGCGGGTCAAGCGCTAGATCGGAGTCGGTCGTGAAGGGTGCGACGGTCAGGTCCGTCTCTCCGGCATGAACGTAGACCGCCTGCGCGCCAACAAGCACGATCGCGTCAAGGTGTTCCCGTAACGCATCCAACGCGTCGAGTAGCACGCGGCGCGCCCCGACGTAGAGCGGATCAGGTGCGCCATGCATTCTCATTCCGCTCCATCCATAGGAAGAGCGCCTCAGCTTCTGAGGGCTCCCTCCCTGTTCCCGTGAGTAGATCCACCGCGCACTGCGATAGGGCTACACAGGTGAGGCCGTCTTGCTCGCGGGTGCGCTCCCATGCTACGGAATCGAAAGGTTCGAGCAGAAGCACGTTTGACCCGGATTCTACGTTTCGGAGCCCCAGATCTGCCGCGGCTCGCTCTGGACTCTCGATGTAGCACGAGATCACACGGGTCTGTGCCGTGGCGGCACCCGGTGGAACAGCGCGGGATCCTGTAAGCGCCCATTTTCGGGGATAGTTGCGGAGCCGCCCAAGCAGGGCGTCGAGGCCGCGCGGCTCCAGACAAGCATACGCCCTGTTTGTGCGCGCGACCGCGTAGTCCTGGGCCCAGCGTCGCAACAGATCCTTCCACTTGACCGCCGTCACCGTCCGCTCCCTGTCGCGGGTGATGACGTCCTCTCGTTCAAGCAGATTGAGAATCCGGCTGGCGTACCCGGGATCTGTCCCGGCTCGGCGCGCCAACTCTCTGACTCCAACCGGTGGCTTCCAATCGCAGAGAGCACGAACGATGCGTGCGGCGGACGCACCCTTGAGAGACCTTGGGCCGGTGCGTTGTGGTGACGGATCCCGGTCGGCCCCGCGCGCCTCTATGAAAAGTGCCGGACGATCCAGAGATATCCGCACATTTCCCGTCGAGTCGAGATAAGACACACCAGCTGCTGCGAGCCGCTCTCGCGCAAGAGGGCTCAGATAATTCGCGACGACCATGCTCAC
This sequence comes from Gemmatimonadaceae bacterium, assembly GCA_046597675.1. GTDB lineage: Bacteria > Gemmatimonadota > Gemmatimonadetes > Gemmatimonadales > Gemmatimonadaceae > JACDCY01. The sequence goes on along the minus strand of JBKJKB010000336.1, from coordinate 1,542 downwards.
CCGGGCTTTGTTTTCCAGGACTGCCGCCTCGAGTCGCGGGACCAGTGCGATGGCTTCAGCAGCCGTTACGCTCCGTTTGGCTTCCACGACGATCACGGCCTTCGCGCCATCCGGACCACGTACTTCCACCAAAGCATCCGGCCGATAGGCGATCCCGCGAGGTTCCCGAACGGCGCGCGTAACGAGCCAACCTTCCGGAAGCCGGTCACCGACCGTCCGCACAGCGCGCATCAATAGGTTGTTGCCAAAAAGTGTGGTGTTGCGCATAATGTGCAACATAGCTTTTTTCCGCAACAGACGCCAGTCCCGGAATGCTCTATTCCAGAGCGGCGAGCAATTGCCCCGGCGGCTTGCCGATTCGGCTACGCGGGCATGGACCGCCTCGAGCGCGGGCGCGGAATGGGATCACCGTGCTCACGCGCTACGTCCAGCCACAAATCGATCGCTTCCTGGGCCCGCGCGACAGCAGCCGCAGGTGTAGCTCCGTGGGCCATGCATCCCGGCAGATCGGGTATGTCCGCTACAAAGACGCCATCTTCCGCGCTCCAGGAAATAACGAGCTCATACTTGTGCTTCTTCACCGTTTCCCCCGCGCCCGGAGTGTATCCCAGTCGTACTTCCTTAAGATGGCTCGAATCTGCCGCACTTGGTAGACCTTCGCCTTCCCGTCAGCCTGCTGAAGGTTGATCCGCTCCCCGACGCCTATGCGCCGGCGCGAAGACTTCTTCGTACTTCGCTAGATACCTGTCGAGTTGCCGCCGCCGATATTGCATGACCCAGCGCGGATGCTCAAGGGCGACGAGCTCCAGGAAGAAGCCGTGCGCTGCGTTGAGCTCTTGCAGGAAGCGCAGGTTCTTGCCCACCCCGAGGACAATCGCGCGATCAGTGCGAGCGCCGAGCGCGATTTGCCGCTGTATGGAGTCAACGATGAACGGTGACAGGCGGCGGGCGAGCGCGGGGTCGTCGTAGTAGTTCAGGTTGATCCCGTTGCGGGTGAACCCGAGGGGACACACAGCGGTCAGAAAGAACCGGCGGTAGAACTTTCGCGGCCCCCCAAACCGCTCGATGAATTGGTAAACGAACACGGACGACAGCTCGGGCACCCGCGGAAGATCGTTGGCGATGCCGCACCGCTCAGCGAGCGCGATCGGATCGGTGAACGTGACGCCCGTTATGCCCGCCCCGAATCTGCCGGGATTGATGCCGAGCACCAAGGTACGGGACCGGTTGTCGTCGAAATACTTATCGAGAAACTGCTGCACCTGGCCTCTCACCCGGACGTCCGTGTACGGATTCATCACGACCACACCGCGAGGCGCACGGGGCGCCGTCAGCCCTTTGTAAAATCGAAATGCGCGCTTCGCGAAGGTGTCGGCGGCTGCAGTCATGGGCCGAACTCTAGAGGCGGGCAGCTTCGGCGCCAATGCGCGGGCTCGCCGCCGCGCTATAATCCGGCGTGCCCGAGCTTCCTGAAGTCGAGACCATGGCCCGCGATCTCCACAAGCGGGTGCGTGGGCGCACAGTGGTGGACGTGTCCGTCGG